>CAZOMF010000065.1:0-11113 GCA_964580635.1 uncultured Dehalococcoidaceae bacterium | reverse complement strand
GCAGCCAGTCGAGGGTGGTTTTATCCAAGAGAAACCTGCCGGAAAAGAATTGTCCTTCGTATTCTAACCCGTTTGCGCGGCGGTGGTAAAGGCGCGTTTTCTTCCCGATGTAAACGTGGTACAATACCCGCATGCGCCCGGCGGGCGCTCCGCGTTTCTCGTCACTGTGACTTTTATCTTTGTGGGCCGCAGGACGGTGTGGTGAAATAGTGACGTAACCCGAACCTTCCCGCCAGGAGGCAACGATAATGAAGCCCAGAGAGATCAAGACCGATATCTACTGCGTCGGCGCGGTGGACTGGGACCGGCGTCTGTTCGATGCGCTCATCGCGCTGCCGGACGGCACCAGCTACAACGCCTACTACGTCAAGGGCAAAGACAAGTGCGCCCTCATCGATACCGTCAACCCGCCCATGAAGCAGGTACTGCTCGATAACCTCAGCGAGCTCGGAGTGGAGAAGCTCGACTATCTCGTCATCAACCACGCCGAGCCCGACCACTCGGGGAGCATCTGCGAGGTCCTCGAGAAGTACCCGGACGCCACCGTCCTCTGCACCCAGAAGTGCGTGCCGCTGCTCCAGGACCGCTTCGGCATCCCCTCGGAGCGCTTCAAGACGGTGGAGGACAAGGAGACGCTCGACCTGGGCGGCCGGACACTCGAGTTCATCCACACCCCGTGGGTGCACTGGCCGGAGACCATGGTCACCTACCTGCGCGAGGAGAAGATCCTCTTCCCGTGCGATTTCTTCGGCTCCCACCTGGCCACCTCGAGCATGTACGTGGAGGACGAGCGGCTCCAGCAGGAGGGCGCCAAGCGCTACTTCGCCGAGATCATGCTGCCGTTCCGGGCCATCATCCAGAACAACCTCAAGAAACTGGAAGACTACGACATCGAGATAATCGCCCCGAGCCACGGGCCGCTCTACAACCACGCTCAGGCGGACGCCATCATCGCCGACTACCGCGACTGGACCTCCGACGAGATGAAGAACCTCGTCATGATCCCCTACATCACCATGCACGGCATCACCCGGCAGATGGTGGAGCGGCTGGTGGACCAGCTCATGAAGCGGGGCGTCGGGGTGCAGCAGTTCGACCTCTCCAGCGCCGATCTGGGCAAGATAGCCATGTCCCTCGTGGACGCGGCCACCATCGTCATCGGCACGCCCACCGTACTGGCCGGTCCGCACCCGGCGGCCGCCTACGTGGCGGTGCTCGCCAACGCCCTCCGGCCCAACACCCAGTTCGTCTCCATCATCGGCTCCTACGGCTGGGGCGGCAAGGCGGTGGAGACCCTCACCAGCCTCATCCCCAGCATCAAGGCGGAGATCATCCCGCCGGTGCTCTGCAAGGGTATGCCCACGGAGGCGGAGTGGCAGGCCATCGACAATATGGCCGAGACCATCGCCAAAAAACACGCGGAAAAGGGGTGTTTCCTCGAGCCGTAGTTCCGCAACAGGAGGTGCCAATGCAGAAACTCTCAACGGAGACAAAGCTCAGCGGCGCGGACGTCATCCAGCGGGCGGTCGCCTTCTTCGGTCCGTCCGGCGTCGGTTTGAAGGTCACCGAGCAGACCGACGAGGGCGTGTCCTTCGAAGGGGGCGGCGGGGGCGTCGCCATCGAGATTTTCCCCGGCGATAAGGGCAAAACGAACGTCGAAATATCCTCGCGCGAATGGGAGTTCCAGAGCCAGCAGTTCCTCGAAAAGATACGCTGACGGCGGCAGACCCGGATACCCGACCCCTGCCGCCGGACACGGAGGGACACCAGCCACGTTTCACCCTGTCCCGCGGCGCGCCCCGTTTCATGCCGGCATCGCCAGCCTCGTGCCGGGGCGTTCATTTTACTTGCCCGCCGCTGCCGGCCGCCCATCGTCATCCGCGCACTGTCGGCGCCCGGCTTCCGCGGCGAACCGGCGTTCTGAGGAAAGGAAGAGCAGCATGAACCAGGAGATCACCGTACTGTACGTTATCGACAAGGCCATCGAGAAGGAGGTCGAGGCGCAGAACATGTACAAGGAGCTCGGCGACGTGTCCACCGAGCCGGCCGCGAAAGACATGTTCCAGCAGTTGACGGCGGTGGAGAAGAAGCACGAGGACCTATTGCGACGCTACCTCTCCGGCGACATGGCCGAGCAGGGGCTGAAGAAGGACGCCGTGCTCGATTACCGCATCGCCGAGCATTTTTACGCCCCGGAGGTCAAGCCGGGCATGCCGCTGGCCGACGTGCTGCTGCTGGCGGCCAACCGGGAAAAGGCCTCCCACGAGCTGTATACGGCCCTGGCCGAGGCCCAGCCGGCGGGCGCCGTCCGGCAGCTCTTCGAGGACCTGGCGGCGCAGGAGATGGACCACAAGCACCGCATGGAGGACTACTACACGGACGTGGCCTTCCCGCAGACGTCCGGGGGATAGACAAGCACTCCTTCCGCCTCTCTGCCATTGCGAGTGTAACGAAGCCATCCGTTCCCGCCCCGCTCATCCATCGACAAGCTCAGGACGAGCGGACTGACTACTCGAAAAGCTCCATGATATGCCGCACTTCATGCGGGGCCTTGTTGCGGGTGGTCGCGTCGATGAGCTGGACCTCGCAGCCGGGACAGTCGGTCACCACGACGTCCGCCCCCGTCGCCACGATATTCTTCACCTTGCGGTCGGCTATCTTCTTCGCAATATCGTAGTAGTAAACGGAGAACGCCCCGGCCATGCCGCAGCAGCGGTCCGCCTCGTCCATCTCCACGTATTTGATGTCCGGCGAGGCCTTCAATATCTTGCGCGGCGGCTCCTGCACCCCCAGATACCGCCCGAGGTGGCAGGGCTGGTGCCAGGTCACTGTCTTTCCCCGGAACTCCGGCCGTACCCGGTACGCCTCCGGCGGCAGCTTGACCACATCCACCAGGTACTCGGTGATGTCATGCACCTTGTCCGCGAAGGCGGCGTAATCGCGCCGCCGCTCCTCCGTATCGGCCAGGCAGGAGACGTACTCCTTGATGGCGGAGGCGCAGGTGGCGCAATCCGTGATGACGGCGTCCACGTCCGCGAAGGCCTTGACGTTGGTATCGGCGAAGCGGCGGCCCGTTTTAAAATCCCCCGCCCCGAGGAACACCGGCGCGCCGCAGCAGCCCTGCCCCCGCGGCACGATCACCTCGATACCGTTGCGGTTGAGAAACCCGATGAGCTTTTTCCCCGCCTCCGGGAAGACGTAGTCCGTCATGCAGCCGGTGAAATAACCGACCCGCGCGATAGTCTTCACATCCTGCGGCGGACGGTTCACCTCCGATACGGACTGGCGGAGGAATTTCGACGCAATCTGCGGGATGTGGCGCCCCTTCCCCAGCGCCGAGAGGAAGAAGGACAGGTGGCGGATGGTGCCGCGGGTCTTCGGCAGGAAGAGGCCCTGGAACCAGGAGGCGAGCCGCAGTGTCCAGCCGAAGAGCCGGCGGCGCGGCAGCAGGTAGCGGTAGACGAGGTTGAACGGGAAGGAGACGCCCTGCCGGGCGGCGAGCTCGGCGCGGGCGGCGGTGATAAGCTCCGGGACGTCGGTGCCGGCGGGGCAGTTGGCCCTGCAGGTGCCGCAGAGTGTGCAGCGGTTGAGCTTTTCGGCCAGCTCCGGCGTGAGGCCGATCTCCCCGGCCAGCAGCGCTCGGACGAGCATGAGCTTGCCGCGCGCCACGGACGATTCCGTCTTCTCCTCGGCATAGACGGGGCAGGCGGACATGCAGAAGCCGCACTTGGTGCAGGTCTCGAGCTGGCCCTCGCAGCGGCTGAGGATGGGATACGGGAGGCTAGCCTTCGGCATCGGGCGGCTCCCAGATCTTGCCGGGATTGAGGATGTGGTTGGGGTCGAGGACGTCCTTTATCTGTCGCATGATGACGATGGCCTGCGGGTCCATGGCCTGCTTCAGGAAACGCTTCTTTTCCAGGCCGATGCCATGCTCGCCGGAGAGGACGCCGCCGAGCTCCAGCGCCGTCGTGATTATCTCCTCGACGCACTTCATAGCCCGGCCGTAGTGGTCCTTGTCCCGGACGTCGGAGAGGACGGCGGGATGGAAATTGCCGTCGCCCACGTGGCCGGCGATGCTGAGCGGGACGTCGTACTTATCCGCGCTCTCCTGAGCGCGGCGGATGAATTCGGCGATCCTGTCCCGCGGCACGGAGACGTCCTCGTTGACGAGGGTGTGGGTCCGGTTGGAGATGTCCGAGAAGTGAGCGCGGCGGGCGGCCCAGTACCGGTCGGCCTCCTCCCGGCTTTCCGTCACGCGGATGAAGCGGGCGCTGCGCCGGGCGGTTTCCTCGACGGTGCGGGTCTCCGCGGCCACCGTCTCCGGCAAGCCGTCGAGCTGGATGAGGAGGATGACCTTCGAGGTGTCCAGCACGTCGTCCGGGAGGATGCCGCGGAACTTGTCGAAGGTCCACTGGTCGATGAACTCGCACTTGGAGGGCAGCACCGTCCCGGCGATGATGTCCGAGACGGTCTGGCCGGCCACGGCGACGTCCTCGAAGGCGGCCACGATGGTGGCATTGGCCTTCGGGGCCGGCAGGAGGCGAAGGGTGATCTTGGTGATGACGCCGAGGGTGCCCTCCGAGCCGGTGAAGAGCATGGCGAGCTCGTAGCCGGTGCGGTTCTTGGGGGTCAGCCCGCCGAGCTTGAGGATGCGCCCGTCCGCCAGCACCGCCTCCAGGCCGAGGACGTACTGCTTGGCGACGCCGTACTTGAGGCAGGAGGGACCGCCGGAGTTCTCGGCGACCACGCCGCCCATGGTACAGCCGGCGAAGCTCTGCGGGTCCGGCGGGAAGAAGAGGCCCTGTTTCGCCAGCTCATCGTTAAAATCACCCAATATCACGCCGGGCTCGACGATGGCGTGGAGGTTCTCTTTCCTGATCTCCAGGATTTTGTTCATCCGCGTCGTGACGAGGACGATGCCGCCCTCGATGGGGATGGAGCCGCCGCTGACGTTGGTGCCGCCGCCGCGCGCTGTCACCGGGATACGGTGGTCGTTGGCATAGGCGAGCGCCTCCGAAACCTGCGGTGCGCTCTCCGGGAAAACGACGACCTCCGGCGCATGTTGCCAGGTGGCGGTGCCGTCATACGAGTAGGTGTAGAGCTCTTCCGGCGTGGTGAGGACGTTCGCCGGCCCGACGATGCGGCGGAGGGCTTCGATATCGGTCTTGTTCATGAACGGCGGGCGTCTCCGGCGGCGGGATGGGCCTGGACGGCGTTCGGCAGGGTACAGGTGGCGTCGGTAGAGCAGGCCTCGCACTCGAGCTGGAGCGTGGCGTGGGTGATGTTGAAGCGGTGCTCCAGCAGCTCATCGATAGCGATGATGAGCTCGTTGCTCTGGCTGACCATGAGGTCGTCCACGCGCACGTGGGCGCTCAGGGCGTAGATGCCGGAGGTGATGGTCCAGATGTGGACGTCGTGGATGTCCTCGACGCCTTCTAAGTCCTTGACCGCGTCCTCGACTTCCTGGAGCCTGATGCCGGCCGGGACGGCCTCCAGCAGGATATCGCTCGCCTCCCGGACGATGCGGAACGCGCCCCAGAGGATGACGACGCCGATGGCGCAGGCGAGGATGGGATCGACGATGGTCCAGCCGGTGAAGATGATGATGATGCCGGCGATGACCACGCCGACCGAGGACATGGTATCGCCGATGATGTGCCAGAAGGCGGCCCGGACATTGAGACTGCCCTTCGAGGAGCGCTGCAGCACGAGCATCCCGACCACGTTCGAGACGAGGCCGATGCCGGCGATGGTCAGCATGACGGTGGTGTTTATCTGCGGGTGGCTGAAGAACCGGTGGTAGGCCTCGTAGAAAATATAGATGGAGACGAGTATCAGGACCACGCCGTTGGCCAGGGCGGCCATGATCTCCGTCCGGTGGTAGCCGAAGGTGTGCCGGGCCGTCGCCGGGCGGCGGGCCATGTGGATGGCGAACAGGCTCAGGAGGAGAGCCAGCGCATCGGTCAGCATGTGACCGGCGTCGCCGAGCAAAGCGAGACTGTTGCTCAGCAGCCCGCCGACGAACTCCGCCACCATGACGAGGAGCACGACGAAGAGGGTTATCCAGAGCGGGCGGCCGGCGTTGCCTCTATCTTCAGCGTGCGAGTGCATGATTTCACTTACAGACTAACATAAAATCAGGCGTGATGACAGCCCTTCCGTCAGCCCGAAGGCCGTCTGACGAGGATGCCTGACTGGTACCGGCCGTTGTGGAAGGCCTCGATGGTGCGGAGGTCGTCCTCCGTGGCGCCGACGATGAGCTTGTACTCCGCGTCACGCTTCTTCATGTCCACGGTGCAGACGATGGCGACGAGGTCCAGGCGCCCCGCCGAGCCGCGCCAGACATCAATGGCGTTGCCGTCGCCGCCGGAGGTGCCGGCCAGGTAGCCGTAAGCGAGGGGGAAGACGAGCGTGGGGTAACGGGGATGGGCGGTGCCGCGGGGCCGGTCCAGGACGAGTTCGTGGGAGGCGAGCAGCTCATCGAGACGTGACCAGAACTCCTGCGGCATGATGGTGCCCCTTTCTGTAGCTGGATAACTATACCACGGCGGGGATGGAAAAGAAAAAAGGCGGGGCGCCTGCGGCGCCCCGCCCGTGGGGAACCTTGTGACGGCCGGGCTACTTGCCTTCGGCGTCTTTGATGATCTTCTTGGCGCGATCGCGGGCCTCTTCGACGATCTCGTCGGCCCGCTCGCGGGCCTCGTCGATGCGGCCGCGGATCATGGCACGCGTCTCCGAACCGGAGTGCGGCGCGTAGAGGATGCCGAGCGTCACCCCGACGGCGGTACCGAGCACGAGACCGATGGCGAACCCACTTCCCTTATCAGACATGTCAATCCTCCTTCATTGGTACTGCTTCACGCGGCCGGCGCGGCGGCCGTACGACGACAGCCGGCGCTTCTCAGGAGAGTTTGATCTCCTTCTCCGACTGCCAGAGCCCGTGGATATTACAGAACGAGGTGGCGTAGAGCGTGCCCGGCTTGCTGATCTTAAGCGTCACGGCGACCTCATGGTTAGTGTAAACCGGGCCGGTATTGGGGCCCTCGGCGCCCTCGCCGTGGGCGGAGAACTGGAAGCGCCCGACCTCGTAGGGGAACTTGCCGCCTTCCGGTTTGAAGTAGACGGTGATCCACCTGATGTGGTGCTCGGTGGTATTGGGATGGGCGACCTCTTTCCCGACAGCCACGGTGGCGATGAAGAGCTCATCGGCCTTGACGGCATCGGCGCAATCGATTACCGGGACATGTTTTTCCGTTTTCCAGTCACTGGCTTGGTACATTTCTCCGAACGGCATGGTATTCCTCCTTTGTCTGCTCCCTCCATTTAATCGCGCCGGGCGGCCCCGTGATATGACCTTTGTCACACGCCTGCGCAGGTACGAGAGTGGCCGGCGACGGGTGTTATAATTTTGTTACTCTTCCACCGGCCGTATACAGACGCGGCAGGGAGCGGCGTCACCGTTTTCCAGGCGGAGCGGGAGGCAGACCATATCATAGTCGCCGGGGGTGACGCCGTCAAGATCGAGGGCCTCCAGGATGAAGACCCCTCCGGTAAGCAACGCCTTGTGGACGGCGTTGATGTTCTCCGGCGGGTCGGCGTGCGCGATGGTGAGGTAGTCCAGCCCGACGAGCCGGACCTTGCGGGCGGCCAGGTACTCCGCGGCGGCGAGGGTGAGGGCGCAGTAGTCTCCGGCATACCGGCGGACGGCGTAGACCCGGGGCGAGTTGGCCGTCTTGAAGAGGACGCGTTCGCCCTCGCCGATGTTGTGCGGAGCGAGCTCTTCGACGGTTATCTCGCGGGGATTATCGATCCCGATAACGCGGGCCGGGCCGACGGCGGTCTCGACCGGCATTCGGTCGATGGTCATGCCGCCGGGAATGAAGTGGAGCGGGGCATCGATGTGGGTGCCGTCGTGGGAGTTGACCTCGATGCGGGACATGGTCACGGGATCGCCCTTGTTCACGTCGAAGAAGCGATAGACCGTGGGCTCCACGACCTTGGAGCCGGGCGGCGAGAACTCCCCGCCGAGCATGGGCAGGCGGTCGTTCAAGGGAAGGGTGACATCGATCCAATCGGACACGGCGCTACCTCCAGGCCGGGAACCGGCTAAGAACGACTATACCGCTTTTTGCCTTCCTCGTAAAGGTCGCCGCCGTGGACGTCGTTGATGACGGTGGCGGGGAAGTTGCGTACCTCGATGCGGCGAATGGCTTCCGGGCCTAAATCATCGTAGGCGACGACCTCGGAGGAGACGATGGTACGGGCGAGCAGCGCGCCCGCCCCGCCGACCGGAGCCAGGTAGACGGCCCGATACTTCTTAATCGCCTCCTTGACCTCCGCCGAGCGGGGGCCCTTACCAATCATGCCGCGGAGACCGGCGGCCAGGAGGCGGGGCGCGTAGGGGTCCATGCGGGTGGCGGTGGTGGGGCCGGCGGCCCCGATGACCTTGCCGGGCGGGGCGGGAGAAGGGCCCATGTAGTAGACGGTCTGGCCGGTGATATCGAAGGGAATGGGCTCGCCGCGGTCGAGGGCTTCCACCAGGCGCTTATGGGCGGCGTCGCGGGCGACGAACATATGGCCGCTCAACATGACCTCATCCCCGGAATGAAAGCCGTTAACGGCTTCTTCGGTCAGCGGCAATGTTATATGTTTTGCGGTCATAGCGTAAAACTCAAAGGGCCAAGGTTAAAACCGCCCAACCCCGCTCCCCCATTTTTGACTTTCAACTTGTGGTTTTGACTTTTGACCTTTCACCTTTGACTTCCCATTCTAGCACACCTGCCGCCGGGACGGGCATTTTTACATATCGCCTGCCGATGCACTACACTTGGTACGAACCATACCCTCCGGTCGTCGGATGAGATTTTTCAACGCATTAAGACGGACGCCCCCGTGGCTGGCGCTGCTCCTGCTGGCGCCGGTGCTGGGGGAGCTCGTCTCGGCGCACCAGACGCCGCTCGAGTTCCTCAACCCGGTCAACTTCGTCGTCCTGTCGCTGCCGTACGGGTTCGGGGCGCTGCTGTGCCGGGAGCTCATCGTGCGGCGGCGGAAGGGCGTGCTGGCACTGTTCCTGCTGGGGATAGCCTACGGCATCTACGAGGAAGGCGTCGTGGTGCACTCGTTCTTCAATGCGGACTGGAGCGAGTTGGGCGACCTGGCGCGGTATGCCTACGCAGGCGGGGTGAACTGGACGTGGTCCGAGCTGTTGACGCACTTTCACGCCTTCATCAGCATCGGCGCGAGCGTCATTTTAGCCGAGGTCATCTACCCGGAGCGCCGGCACGAGCCCTGGCTCGGCGCGCGGGGACTGGTCGTCTGCGGTCTCGGGCTGGCGGCCTGGGCCCCGGCGGGCCTGCTGATGACAGACTACTTCCCGCCAGCGGGATGGTACCTGGCGTCGTGGGCGGCGGTCATAGGACTTATCGCGGCGGCGGCCTGGCTGCCGGGCCTCCCGTCTCCGAGCACGCCGCGTAAGGTCCCGTCGCCGCTGCTCTTCCTAGCGCTCGGCCTGGTGAACACGACCGTCTGGTTCCTGGCGGTGTACCTGACCCCGGATTCCTCCATCCCGCTGGCCGTCACGGCGACGGTGCTGCCCGTGCTCGATATCATTTCCCTATGGTTCATCGCGCGGTGGTCCGGCAACGGCCATGCCTGGGACGACCGGCACCGGCTGGCGCTGGTGGCGGGCCTGCTGGGGTTCTTCATCTACTTCTGCTTCGCCAAGGACGTGGAGGCGTGGCACGGCACGAGTCTGGTGGGAGCGGCGGCACTGGCGGGACTGTGGGTGGTGTGGAAGAAGGTCAAAACGCAAAGGGCAAAGGTACAGTGTAAAGCTTAAAATTTCCCTCCTCCACCCCTTCAACTTTTTACTTTTCACTTGCAGCTTTGACTTTTAACTTTTCAGTTACAGCATAGCTGTTCTGTGTCTCGCGGAATGACACTGCAAATTGACGGCGACCGGCAGCGAGGTGATGTGAGTGGGGAAAACCTCCGCGTGAACGGCGAGAGCGGTGACGCGGCCGCCGTAGCCCATCGGGCCGATGCCGAGATCGTTGACGGTATGTAAAATGTCTCGCTCCAGCTCCGCCACCTCGGGGTCCGGGCTGGGTTCACCAACCATGCGGATAAGGGCGTGCTTGGCGAGGGACATGACCTTGTCCGCCGTGCCGCCGATACCCACGCCGACGATGACCGGCGGGCAGGGTTTGGAGGAGGCTTCCTCGACCGCCTGTGTCACGAAATCAATGATCCCCTGCCGTCCGGCGGCGGGCAGCAGCATGCCGAGCTTCGCCATGTTCTCGGCGCCGCCGCCCTTGGGAAGGACGGTTACCTTCACGTTCTCCCCCGGGACGATGTCCGTGTGGATGACGGCGGGGGTGTTGTCGCCGGTATTCGTTCTCGACGAGAAGGGATGGACGACCATGCTTTTCCGGAGGAAGCCCTCGTCATAGGCGCGGCGGACGCCCTCGTTGATGGCCTCCGTCAGATTGCCGCCGGTGATGTGCGCGTCCTGCCCCAGCTCCATGAAAACGACGGCGGCGCCGCAGTCCTGGCAGAGGGGCACGCCGTCCGTTCCGGCGACGCGGGCGTTCTCCAGGATGGTAGTGAGCACCTCATGACCGGGCGGGGACTCCTCGGCGGCTCGGGCTTTCTCCAAAGCGGCGATGACGTCCGGGCCGAGGGCGTAGTTAGCTTCCCTGAAGAGACGGGCGACGGTGTCCGTGACAGTGGCGGCGCTAATCTCCCGCATCGGCGTCACTCTGCTCGGCGAGGAGCTTGCGCAGCTCGATAATCATCTCCGGGACGTCGATCTTCACCGGGCACCGCTGCTTGCAGCGCCCGCAGGTGAGGCAGGTGTAGGCGATGGCGGAGGCCGTCTCCGGGTCGTTATTGACGATGGCCGCCCACACCGCGCCGATGCCGGTGAAATACTTGTCCCCGAAGTGCCCGGCGGTCACGGCGAAGACGGGGCACTCGTAGAGGCAGCCGCCGCAGCGCAGGCAGTTGAGCGCCTGGGCGAGCTTGGGCGACTTGGCCAGGCGGGTGCGGCCGCCATCCAGGAAGACGACGTGGAACTCCCGCGGGCCGTGGGCGCCGTAGGTGGTGACCTTCT
>CAZOMF010000064.1:0-11222 GCA_964580635.1 uncultured Dehalococcoidaceae bacterium | reverse complement strand
ACGGCACCCGTCTCGCCGCCGAGGTCTACCGCCCCGAGGGCGCTGGGCCCTGCCCGGCCATTGTCATGCGGTCCCCCTACGCCAGCGAGGGTATTTTGAGCGGCCTCTCCTGGCTCAAGGTTCTCCCCACCGTCGAGGCCGGCTACGCGCTCGTCATTGCCTACCAGCGCGGCCGCTTCGGCTCCGAGGGCGTCTATGACCTCCGTTCGCCCCAGGGGATAGAAGGCGCCGATTGCTACGATACCATCGAGTGGATAGCCGCGCGGCCCTGGTGTGATGGCAATGTCGGCATGGTCGGGGAGTCCGCCCTCGGCACCGTCCAGTGGCGTACCGCCCGCGAGCAGCCTCCTCACCTGAAGGCCATCGCGCCGGGTCTCGCCGGCGCCCCCGGGGAGGCCGGCCCCGCCACGGCGGACGCACCCGTCAACCTCAATATCGCCGTCAATCTGCTCCTCATCCTCTCCGGTGACGTTCTTGATAAGCAGGACGCCGCCGGTCAGGATACCTCCGCGGCCCGCCGCGCCCTCGAAGAGATACGCACTGACCCCTCGCTCGCCTGGAACTACCTGCCCCTCAGGAGCGTGCCGCAGTTTCAGTTCCCCGGCATCCGCGAGCTCTGGGACGTCTGTCTCGGCATGGGCGCTTCCGGAAAACCGGAACCCGGCCGCGAGCCGTACCCGTTTGACAGGGTGACCATCCCCACCCTCAGCTATTCCGGCTGGTATGACCCCTTCGCCCGGAACTCGTTCGCCTCCTTCTCGAAAATGCTCTCGGACGGCGGCACCAAGTATGCCCGCGCCCATCAGCACCTCTTCGCCGGCCCGTGGCCGCATTCCCGCCCCCAACGCGTCCTTGGACATCTTGATTTCGGCCCCCTCGCCGATGAGGCCGGCTCCGGCTCCTCCATCTACCTGCTCCGTTTCTTTGATAAATACCTCAAGGGCCGGGACGTGGATCTCCCCGCCGTCCGCTATTTCACCATGGGCCGCAACGACTGGCAGGCAGCTGCCGCCTGGCCTCCGCCCGGAACGGAGTTTCAGCGTTTTTACCTCCATAGCCGAGGCGGTGCCCAGTCTCGCTCTGGCAATGGCTTCCTCTCCCGCGAAACCCCCGCCGATGAGCCCCCGGACGTCTACGTCTACGATCCCCTCGATCCCGTCATGACCGCCGGCGGCCGCGGCGGCGTGGTGGAGAACGGCTTCCTTTATGGCCCCGTGGACCAGGTCTATGTCGCCCGGCGCCGGGACGTCCTCTGCTACACGACCCCCGTCCTGGAGCGTGACCTCGAGGTCACCGGCCCGCTGGAGCTCCACCTCGTCGCCTCCTCCTCCTGCGTGGATACGGATTTCACCGCCAAGCTCGTCGATGTCTGGCCGGACGGCCGCGCCTTCAACGTGGCGGACGGCATCGTCCGGGCCCGCTTCCGGGAGTCCTTCTCCCGCTCTGAACGTCTCACTCCTGACCAGCCGGTGGAGTTCATTCTCCACCTCGGTCCCGTCAGCCAGCTTTTCCGCGCCGGTCATGCCGTCCGCGTCGATATCGCCTCCTGCAATTTCCCCACCTTCGATCGCAACATGAACACCGGCGGCCCGGTGGGGGAGGACGACCGCGGCATTCCCGCCACCCAGACCGTCTACCATCAGTCTGATTACGCTTCTTACATAGATCTGCCTGTAATCCCGTTTCATAGTTCGACCGGATAGGACGTTGCCGACCCATGATTACACGTGAGCTCGGGATACCTTCAAATTGAAGAACGGCGTTATGCTGGTCACCTACCCGGATGGTCTCGGTCATGACCTGGTCGAACTGCGACAGGTGCTGGAGCGATTTTTCGATGGTGCAATTACCGGTGTGCATATACTCCCGTTCTACCCGTCATCGTCCGACCGCGGCTTTTCACCGATGGAGTACGATACGGTCAGCCCGGAGTTCGGCGATTGGTCGGACCTGGCTACTCTTGCGGACCGGTATGATTTGATGGTTGATTTCATGATCAACCATCTGTCTCGTCGATCAGTTCAGTTCAGAGATTTTGTCGAAAATAAGGATGCCTCGCCGTACGCCGGCATGTTCATCAGGTATGATGAATTTTGGCCGGAAGGCCGTCCGACATCGGATGACATCGAGCGTATCTACAAACGTAAGCCACGGCTTCCTTCGGTCACCGTCAATTTTTCTGATGGTACTTCGGAGGAGGTCTGGTGCACCTTCGGCGATGACCAGATCGACCTTGACCTGAGTCATGAGGTAACTTGGCGTTTCGTCGAACAAAGCCTTGTTTCCCTCGCCTCTCGCGGACCCGCCCTCGTTCGCCTGGATGCCGTGGCTTACGCCGCCAAGAAGGTCGGCGGTACGTGTTTCTTCGAGGAGCCAGAGACCTGGGAAATCCTCGCTCGCGCCCGGGAAATCCTCGCGCCCCACGGTGTCGAGGTCCTCCCGGAAATGCACGAGCACTTTACGCTCCAGCTCAAGCTCGCCGAGCATGATTATTGGGTCTATGATTTTGCTCTTCCGATGCTCCTGCTCCATGCTCTGTCAACCGGAGAAACGAAAGAGCTGGCCCACTGGCTCCGTATTTGCCCCCGCAGGCAGTTCACCACACTCGATACCCATGACGGCATAGGCGTCGTGGACGTCACCAGCTTACTTACGGATGAGCAGATCGATCGGGTCAAGAAGCTGGTCTTTTCCCGCGATGCCACGGTGGAGGAGATTCATGTCCCCGGTTCTTATCAAGCATTGGATGTATACCAACTTAATTGTACGTACTATTCGGCCCTCGGAGAGAATGACGATGCGTACTTCGTTGCCCGCGCCATCCAGATGTTTGCCCCTGGTATCCCACAGGTCTACTACGTCGGTCTACTCGCCGGCAGGAACGACCTCGCACTCGTGCGAAAGACTCGCCATGGCCGAGATATTAACCGCCACGCCTTTACTATTGAAGAAATAGAAAAGGAGGTGGAGCGCCCCGTGGTCAGCAGACTTCTGAAACTCTTTCGGTTCCGTAATGAGTTTCCTGCATTCGATGGTGAATTTGAGGTAGAGGCGGAAGGTCAGCAGCTGACAATAACCCGAACCAGCGGCGGATATTTCGCAATTCTCATCGCTGATATGCAGTCTTATTCCTGTAATATTAAGTATTCTGGACCGAACGGGCAAGGACGAATATAAAGTTGGAAATTAGCTCTTCCCCCTGAGCACGGTAATCGCTTGGATAAGAGTCAAGTGCCAAGCGCTTGCCAGGGTATACGAAAATATATTTCGGCTTTCTCGGCACACCTCGGGTTTTCATGGTATACTTGAAGTAAGTTCAAGTTTAGGTTATAAGAAGCTTCAAAGAAGCTGTTCATACAGAATCACCCAAGCATTTGGATGACCCGATCTCGAACTAATCGTAGAGAGAGGAGGTCATCAAATGACGTTCGCAGACAAGTCCCTCACCTGCACCGACTGTGGGGCGACGTTTACTTTCAGCGTAGAGGACCAGGAGTTTTATCAGTCCAAGGGTTATACCAACGAGCCCAAGCGCTGCCAGGAATGCCGCCGGTCACGCAAGAACGACCGCGATGGCGGCAGCCGTTACGGCACCCCGCGCCAAATGTTCGCGACCACGTGTGCCGAGTGCGGCAAAGCCACTGAAGTACCCTTTGTGCCGCGCGGCGATCGGCCGGTCTACTGTAGCGATTGCTTCCGCAAGGTAAGCCCGCGCCGGTAAGTTTAGCGGTCATCAAGCTGAACAGCCACAATTCCCCTTGGATAAACGGATGTCACCCCGGGACTGGGCGACCGGCCCGGAGGTGACTCCCTGCCTCTCACCACCATAAGACCCGGCAGTGGGTCACGGCGGGCCGCCGTGAAGGAGTTACCCTTTGAAAATATTCGTCGGCAATCTTGCCTGGGAAACCACCGAGGAAGAACTCACCGAGGCGTTTAAAGCCCACGGCGAAGTCGCCTCCGTATCGATCCCGAATGACCGTGCCACCGGCCGTCCACGAGGCTTCGCCTTCGTCGAGATGGAAAAGAAATCAGAGGCCATCGCCGCCATCGCGGCGCTCAACGGGTCGACGCTCAAAGAACGTACCATCGTGGTCAACGAGTCCAAACCCCGCGCTGATGGCGGCGGTGACTACAAGCGCTCCGGCGGTAACCGCGGCGGTCACGGTTTCAGCGGCGGCCGGGGCAACCGCTCCGGCGGCATGTCACGCCGCTACTAGCCGATACTGTTCCGGCCTCCGGCCGCGAAAAAAGCGCGATCCCGTTCTCCCCAGGCCATCGCGGAAACGAGTCTACGTATGAACTACCCGAAACTGCCCCGCCTGCAGCTCGGTAACTTGGAACCGCGCGTACCTATCATCCAGGGCGGCATGGGTGTCGGTATCTCCCTCTCCGGCCTCGCCTCAGCCGTGGCCGAGGGGGGTGGTATCGGCGTTATCTCGGCCACCGGCATCGGTATGCTGGAACCGGATTTCAACGCCGATACCAGGGCCGCCAATGAGCGCGCGCTGCGCCGCGAGATACGCACCGCGCGGCAAAAGACCGCCGGCATTATCGGCGTCAATATCCTCGTCGCCCTCACGGACTACCTCGACCTTTTCGAAATCGCCGCGGACGAAGGCATCGACGTCCTGTTCCTCGGCGCCGGCCTGCCTTTGCAGGTCCCCGGACCACTGATCGAAAAAGGACTGCATGACCTGCCGACCAGGGTCGTGCCCATCGTTTCGTCGGCACGGGCTGCCAAACTTATCTTCCAATATTGGGCAAAACACTACGGCCGCGTCCCGGACGGCGTCGTCGTGGAAGGACCGCTGGCGGGCGGGCACCTCGGCTTCAGCCGCGAACAGATCGACGACCCCAACTACGCCCTCGATAAACTGGTGCCCGAGGTCATCGCCGCCCTCGCTCCTTTCAAAGACGCTTCCGGACGGGCCATTCCCGTCATCGCCGCCGGCGGCATCTACGATGGCGCCGATATATACCGGTTCCTCCAGCTCGGCGCCCGGGGCGTCCAGATGGCGACCCGGTTCGTCGCCACCCGCGAGTGCGATGCCTCGGATAACTTCAAGCGGTCCTACCTGGACTGCAGACCGGAAGACCTGAACATTATCGACAGCCCCGTCGGCCTGCCGGGCCGCGCTATCAGGAATACCTTCCTGGAGAAGGTAGCCGCCGGGATCCGGCGGCCCGTGAACTGCCCCTGGCAATGTCTCAGGACGTGCGATATCGATAAATCCCCCTACTGCATATGCGCCGCCCTGACCAACGCCAAGAAGGGTTTTATGGACAAAGGGTTCGCCTTTGCCGGGGCTAACGCGTTCCGAGTTCGCGCAATCACATCCGTGAAGCAGCTCATCCGGTCACTCATCGCAGAATACGGCCGGGCCGCCAAAGAGGCGTGCCAGGGCTTGCCATCCCCGGCACCAGCGCTGGCGCTTCCGGGATAACCGCGCATAATCGGGAGAGCGGCGCTGAACCCGCTGTCTGTAAATGGAGGTGCGATGAATATCTATGTCGGGAACCTGGCGCTTGAAACGACTGAAAAAGATCTGCGCCGGAAATTCGAGCCCTTCGGAGCGGTGCTCTCGGTGACCGTCCTCAATGACGAGTACATCGGCAGCGGTCAGCAACGGGGCTATGCCTTCGTGCTGATGGCGGAGAAAGCCGATGGCAAAGAGGCGATAGAGACGCTCCAGGGTATGACCCTCCGCAAGCACGTCGTCAGCATCGTCGAGGCCCTGCCCCTCACCCGTAAGACCGCGGTTCCCCCGCGTGACAGATCCGTCCAAAATCCCAGAGGTGTTACAAGAAACCACCGTTACTTCTAACCGAACGTGCTTTGCGGTCGGGTTACCGGAAAAGGAACTGCATGAATTTCGAATCCTTCAACTTCCACCCAACCCTCATGGCCGGCATTCGCGCCATGCGCTACGAGACGCCTACTTCCATCCAGGCGCAGGCACTGCCACCGGCCCTGGCCGGACGGGATGTTATCGGGATCGCCCGGACCGGCACCGGCAAGACGGCCGCCTTCGCGCTGCCCATCCTGCAGCGGCTAAGGTCCGGTCCGCGTGGCAATGTCCGAGCGTTAGTCGTTTCTCCCACCCGCGAAATGGCTGAACAGACGGCCGAAGTCTTCAGCAAACTGGGAGAGAACATCGGGCTGGGCATTCTCACCGTGTACGGCGGCGTTAATCTGCAAAAACAGACCCGCGGGTTCCGCCGGGGCACCGATATCATCGTCGCTTGCCCGGACCGCCTTCTCGACCACCTCTGGAAAGGCACCATTACGCTGACGGAGCTGGAAGTGCTCGTTATCGACGAGGTAGACCGGATGTCCGATATGGCGTTCCTCCCGGATATACGGAATATCCTGGAGTGCATCGATCATAAACACCAGACCTTGCTGTTTTCTGCCACCATGCCGGATGGCATCCGGCGCCTCGTCCGGGATTTCCTCCGTGATCCGGTAACCGTACAGGCGGGTCCTGCCCTCCCGGCCGGCAGCATCTCCCTTACCCTGTATCCCGTCCACCAGCACCACAAGACGGAGCTATTGAAGGATTTCCTCAGCAAGACGACGATGAAATCGGTCCTCGTCTTCACTCACACCAAGCAGCGGGCGGAAAAGATTGCGCGGCAACTGGTCAACGCCGGCTACCGGGTGTCATCGCTTCAGGGAAACCTTTCACAAAACCGCCGGCAGGCGGCGCTCTCCGGGTTGCGGGACGGCTCCATCCAGATCCTCGTCGCCACGGACATCGCCTCCCGCGGCATCGACGTCCTCCGTATCTCCCACATGATCAACGACGACCTACCGGAAACCACCGACACGTATATCCACGGCGTCGGGCGTACCGGCCGTGTCAATAACTCCGGGAACGCAATGACGTTCGTGACCCCGGCCGACGAGGGCCGGGTGCAGGAGTTGGAGAAATTGCTGGAGGGACCGCTCGAACGTCTGCTGCTGCCCGGCTTCGATTACGGCCGGCCGTCGCGGAAGACGTAGCCAGCCGCGGACGGGACTTCTCTGTGACCAGTGTCACCGGAACAGCCCCCAATGCTTCCTCCTGGAGACGGGGAAGGTTAGTCCCTCCCCTGAAAACAACTCTTTATCCTGTTTAACCTGGCGTCGGTGAGCGAGTGCTCTCGGCCCCGGCCATTAGCCTCAGTGCAGGTTCTTTTTCCGGGCTTCCCGCTCCCGGTCTTCCCGGTTTTCGATTTGTTCTTCCTCCATTTCAGCTTCGCGAAGTTCTGTTTCCCGGGCTTCCCGCCTTGCTTCTGCCGCCTGTCCTTCCAGTTTGTCCTGTCGTTCGACTTCCTTCCGCTCAGCTCTCCCCATCCCCTTCATTTCTCTTTTCCTCGCCTCGCGTTGCACTTG
Source organism: uncultured Dehalococcoidaceae bacterium (assembly GCA_964580635.1). Classification (GTDB taxonomy): domain Bacteria; phylum Chloroflexota; class Dehalococcoidia; order Dehalococcoidales; family RBG-16-60-22; genus DAOUEG01. Next base: position 3,841 of record CAZOMF010000064.1, on the reverse strand, counting down.
TTTTTCCTGCTCCGCCCGTAATTCGTCCACTTCCGCTTCCTTTCGCTCGGCGATTCGCTCGGCTCTTTTCGCGTCTTCTCCCAGCTCCAGCAGTCTCTCCTGGTAGTACCGGGTAGCTATGTTCAGGATATCCCCGGCCCTGTTTTGTATCAGCTTCTGGGCTTCGATCCTTTTTTGCAGAAATACCGCGCGGTCCGCGAGCCCCTGCTTCTCGACCTCCGCCTTTTCTTTTTCCGTCGCCGCTATGGTCTTCGCTGCAATATCCTGGACGACCGTCATATAGCTGGCCGTTTGCTCGGGGTGCTGCGCGGCTTCGAAGATGGCTTTGTCCAGGGCCGGCCGGTAGTCGCCGTTGTTTTCCGCTTCTTCCATGAGCGTTTCGAGAGATTTCGCGGATATCGCCGTCACGGGGTTTACGCACAGATAGCTGCTGGCGAAGTTAAAGAGTTCCGGCTCGTCGCCGCACAGCGTATGCAACAATGTCGTTTCCTTCACTTCCTCCGTCGCTGCTTCCTGCTTGGCCTTTTTCTTTGTCCACTTCCACATGTTTCTGTTTCCCTCCTCGATCGGCGTTTCCTGTTTCCATTCTTTAGGGACACCCCAGCATGTCAGGAGAAACGAAACCGCGGCGTCTGCCTTCATATTGCTCCCTAATGGGATGGAATACAAGGGTTTGGAGCATAAAACCTCTCTTTCTCTCATGGATTCATGTAATCTTTGCTATCACAGACCGTTAAAGGTATACTTGGAGCGTAGTTCCAGTTTAGGTTATCATCACCTCCTGTTTCCCGCGAGATACGAGCAAGGATTGGATGACCCGAGCTCTAGCTAACGTATCAAGAGACGAGGTCATCCAATGAATATCCAGGACAAAACCATAATCTGTTTCGATTGCAGCCAGCCATTCACCTTGACTGCCGCGGATCAGGCAGCATTACGTGCCAGGGGTCATACCAGCATTCCCAAACGCTGCCCGGAATGCCGCCAGGCCTGGAAGGAGCAGCGCTCCGATGACCGCAGTGATAACTTCGGAAACAGCCTTTCCGGCAGCCTCAGCACCCGCTCCGGCGGCTATGGCGCCGGTTCTCCTCGCCAGAGGTTCCCGGCCGTCTGCTCCGATTGCGGTAAACCCACCACGGTACCGTTCGAACCCCGCCGGAGCAAACCGGTCCGCTGCAGTGATTGCTACCGTAAGGTAAGAGTTAACAGATAGTCACAATTCCGCCAGGTACCGGGTGCGGATTGAAACTGTGCCGGTCCGCGCCTTTGCTCCTCTTCTCGTCCCAGTTGAAAGGAATCGTTATGATTGCCAAACAGCCGGCACGAACCCTTGTGTTCGAAGAACAGGACGAAAAACTGGTGAGTAAACTCGCCGCAGACGTCGGGTGCCACTATTCCAAGGCAAACGACCGCACGTTCAATTTGAACCGGTCCGGCGGCACCGGTCAAAGACAAAAGGGCGTGTTCGCCTGGGTTCATAAGGAAGAAAAAAACTGTCTGTGGGTATCGACCAGGATCATCTGGGTCGAGCAAGCCCGGACCATGGTATTGGCCGCTAGCAATAAATCCGGGCTTAACTGTTTCCCGAAACAGGACCGGCATGCCGAAGACAGCCTGAGTCTTGACCTGAATCAAGACTATGATAAAAAGGTCAGGCTGCTGACCTTGATCAACAAAGCCGTCAACGGCTGACATCCCGCGGCGTGTACCCCAAGCCGTCACGAGACGGGAAAACGACAGAAAAGGTTCCACATTCTTTACAGCAGCGCTCACGGTAATGGACTCGAACTTCCTGTCTTGATGACCAGCTCATTTGAAGTTGAATTCCGTGCCAGCTCACGCCTGTACCCATCCCTCCACATTCCTTTGTTTCTTCTATCTTTGGTTTTTCGCTGCGGTCAACCCGGGAATCTGCAGCGTCTGGATATAGAATCTCCCCCTTCGAACGACTACTAAAGGGCCTGCCCTGAGCTTGCCGAAGGGGAGACAGAGAGGGTTTTTGTCTTGCGCGCCACCGCGTTCAGGGCGCTCACCGTATCGGGTATGGCGATGAGGAGTCCCCGCATTGACACGTTCCTTCGACGGATCCGCTACGCTTGCCGGACCGGGTATACGTTACGCGACCGGACCGGTCAAAGGGAAGGTCACGGCCACTTGAGCGGGAAATCGTCGTGGTACTGGAGCGGCAGGGCCATCCAGAAGAACACCACCATGGCGCTGAACCACATAACGGCGGCCCCCAGCTGCTGGTCGAGCATCAGGGATATCCCGCCGGTGCGGGGCGTTTCCAGATAGAAGGAATAGAGGACGTGCGGCCAGAAGAGGATGATGATCCCCAGCAGCATCCCCGGGATCATACCGGCGAGCAGGTAGAAAAAGCGGCCCTTCGGGGTGGAGAGGTATGGGAGCTGCGGCATGGTCCCGATGAGCGGGTGCCACCAGATAAGGAAGACGATGAACAGCGAGAGGTGCTCCCCGAACTCGTGGACGTAGATGTGGGACAGGGCGTAGTCGTACGCCGCGGGCACGTGCCAGGCCAGCAGGGCGATGGTGGAGACCGTCCAGGCCGTTTGCGGTTTCAGGATGAAGCGGAAGGACCTGAGCAGTGCGTTCGGTCTGGCGATACCTGCGCCGGCCGTGACGAGCGGTTGCTTGGCGAAGGCCGCGTGGATGACGGATACCGGCCGCCCGAGCAGTATCAGCGGCGGCGCGAGGTCGATGAGCAGCATGTGCTGGATCATGTGCATGGAGAAATATTTGTCCGAGAGGTCATCGATCGCCGTGAGCAGGGCGATTGCTACCACCAGCAGGCCGCTTGTCCAGAAAATGAGCCGCCCCACCGGGGCGATGTGATGGTCGCCGCGGCGCCGGACCCGCCGCCAGCACAGGACGTAGATGATGAATCCCGCCACCAGCGTCATGGAAAGGTCGGGGTCCCATTGCCATTCCAGCAGCCAGTGCATAGCGCCGTCGTCTGCCGCCCTTTTGGTAGTTTTCGCGTTGGAAAGCCGCCGCCCGCCGGCAGACTCACACCATTATACCGCTATTCCCCGGCTTGTGTTCGCGGAAACGAAAGCAAAACCGTTACGGTTTCGTGACATCGCAGGAATGGCGGAGAGCTTGTCCGTTCTTACCCCTGTGACGAACCGCGCCCCTTCGTCATTCTGAGGGAGCGCGGCGACCGTGAGAATCTCGGTGTGGGCAATCTCGATACTCGAATACGGGCAGCCAGTATCGTCTCCCTTTCGTAAAGAGCCTGCCCTGAGCTTGCCTCGGGGGAGACGGAGAGGGTTTTTCTGGCGCTGCCCCTCCAAAGCGGCGCCGGGTCTCCGTTTCATGCTAAACTGTCCCTGAGGTGACCCCATGTCCATACTGTCGGGCGACGATATACGCAGGCTCATCGCGGCGGACCCGCCCCTCGTGGAAGGCTTCATAAACCTGGACGAGCAGGTCCAGGCCAACGGCTTCGACCTCTCCCTTCGGGACATCGGCGTCATGCAGACCGGCGGCCGGGTGGCGGCGGCCAACGCCGGCCGCGTCATCCCGGAAGTCTGCCCCCTTATGTTCGACGCCCTCGGCTTCATCGATCTCCCCGCCGGTACCTATATGGTCACCTACAACGAGATCGTCCACCTCCCGAGGAACATCATGGCGCTTGGTCGCCCTCGCTCCTCGCTGCTCCGCTGCGGCGTTACTGTGGGCACCGCCGTCTGGGACGCCGGCTACGAGGGCCGTTCACAGTCCTTGCTCGTCGTTTACAACCCGCGCGGCTTCCGCGTCCAGCGGAACGCGCGCCTCACCCAGCTCGTCTTCATGGAGCTGACCGGGGACTCGGAAGGCT
>CAZOMF010000063.1:9717-11329 GCA_964580635.1 uncultured Dehalococcoidaceae bacterium | reverse complement strand
TTGGAGGCGAAGAGGGCGCGCATACCCCCGATGATGCGGGCGCAGAGCGCCGAAAGGTCGGTCTTCTCGAAATGATACTTGAGCTGGCCGCTCTCCGCCATCGAGAGGATGCGCAGGTCGTCGATAAGGCGGGCCAGCACGGCCGTCTCCTGGTGGAGCGAAGCGAGGTTGTCCGCCGTCGGCTCCAGCACGCCATCCTGCATGGCCTCGATGTTGGCCCGCAGCACGGACAGCGGCGTGCGGAGCTCGTGGGCGATGTCCGCCACCATGTTCTGTCGCATCTCCCGGTCCCTGGTCAGCTCGCCGGCCATGGCGTTGAACGAGTGGCCGAGGTCGGTCAGTTCCTCGGCGCCGCGGGCTGTCACCTTCCCGGAGAGGTCACCCCCGGCGATGCGCCGCGCTGCGGAAGAGACCTCCGCCACCGGGGCGACGATCTGGCGCGTGAAGAGCCAGCCGAGCACGAGCGCCAGCGCCACGCCCGCCAGTCCCACGAGCCAGAGCGTGCGCGTCAGGGAGTCGAGGAAATTGAGGGCGTCCTGGGTGTACTGCCCGAACATCAGTCCGTTGCCGGCGCCGCCTCCCATCATGCCGCCGCCGCTGCCGCCGCCCATCATGCCGTTCATTGCGTTGACGTGGTTGACGAAGTTCGTGAAACCGCTCGAGGTGACCTGCCAGGTGACGACGGCCACGAGGACCACGCCGAGTGTGGCCGACAGGAGGAAGGCGGCCGTGAGCCGCACGGCCAGGCGGTTGTAGAACCTACGCCGTGTCACGGGGCGGCTCCTGCAGTTTATAGCCCACGCCGTGCACCGTGGCGATGCCGCATTCGGCGGGGACGCCGCCGGCCGCGAGCTTCCGCCGCAGGTTCTTGACGTGGGCGTCGATGGTACGCTCGTAACCCTCGTAGGTCTCGCCGAGGGCGTCGAGAAGCTGGGAGCGGGAGAGGACGTGGCCGGGGCGGCGGGCGAGCGCCGCCAGCAGCCGGAACTCGGTGGTGGTGAGGGGGAGGGGCACGCCGCGGCAGGAGGCCTCGAAGCGCTCCTCGTCGATGGCGAGGTCGCCCATGACCATCCGGGAGGCCGCCTCCGCCGGGGCGTGGGTGCGGGAGCGCCGTAGCACCGCCCCGACGCGGGCGACGAGCTCGCGGGGGCTGAACGGTTTGGTGACGTAGTCGTCGGCGCCTATCTCCAGTCCGATGAGCTTGTCGGCGTCCTCCTGGCGGGCGGTGAGCATGATGATGGGCGTCTCCCCGGCGCGCCGTACCTGGCGGCAGACCTCGAGGCCGTCCACCTCAGGCAGCATGAGGTCGAGCACGATGAGGTCGGGCGGCTGCCGCTGGAAGAGCTCCAGCGCTTTACGGCCGTCGTTGGCTTCGACGACGGCGTAGCCCTCCCGTTCCAGGTAGGCGCGGACGGTGCTGACGATCTTCGGCTCGTCGTCGACGACGAGGATGGTGCCCTTGGACATGATGTTCCTTCCGTTGAAAGGATACCGCAGCGGGGGTGGTTCGTAAAGAGGGCGGCTTCCGGGGGTCTTTGGTAATGAGTGGGCGGGGGGGCCCGCCCCGCCGGGCGGCCAGAGTCTCCGCTCCGGAGCCCACCGGAGAAGCCTT
>CAZOMF010000063.1:0-9707 GCA_964580635.1 uncultured Dehalococcoidaceae bacterium | reverse complement strand
CGGCGGGGGGGTGGTTCCCCAGGGGGGGGGGGGGGGGGGGTTTGGGGGTCGGGGGGGGGGGCCGCCCCCCCGCGGGGGGCCCCCCGCCGGGTTCTATGCGCTGTGAAGGCGGGGGACTACCAGCTCATCATGCCGCCGCCGAAGCCGCGGCCGCCCATCATCCCGCCGCCGAAACCGTTGCCGCCGAAGCGGTTGCCGGTCCCGTACTGGGACTGGGTGGCGGCGCCGTTACCGGCGTCACCGTCGTCCCAGGCGCCCATGCAGGTGCCGGGCCCGAAGCCGTAGCCGTTACCGGTCCCGCCGTTCCAGCCTTCCATCATGCCGTAGCGGTTGCCCGCACCGAGCATGTACTGGTCGCAGTATTGCTCCATCTCTTCGTGCCAGGTCGAGAACGCACCGGGGTCGGAGAGGTCCTGCGTCAGGAAGGACGCCGCGTTATCGCGGGCGGTCTGGAGGAGCGCATCCGCTTCCTCCTGGGTCAGCGAGCCGTTGGTCACCTGGGTGTTAAGAGCGTCGGCGTAGGGAGCGACGAGGGCGTCGATGACCGTGTCCGTGGTCACGCCCTGGTCAGCGGCGATCTGGGCCAGGGTCTCGCCGGACTGAAGCTTGGTGAGGAGCTCCGTGGGGGTGAGGCCGAGGGCGTCGGCCACCCGGACGACGGCCGGGCTGGTGGTAGCGGTCGTATCAATGGCGGGCGCCGTCACGACCGGACTGTTGCCGTTCCCGCTGGCCATGGCCGGCACGGCGAAGCCGATGCCGAGGGCCGCCAGGGCGACGACGGCGAGGGCGATTAACCAGGTCTTTTTCATCTTTCTTCTCCTTTTACGGCGCCCTGTTTTCGTTTACCGGCGCCGTGATTACCTTCACTTTCCAGAATACGGGGGTTGTGTGAAGACCGCGTGAAGACCATCGGAAGATACGATGAAATTACCGGGCCGTTTCTCTGAAGAAAACGCCGGGGGTTGCCCTGAACGGCGGACGCGTTCTAAGCTGGGTGGTAATGGGAGGATGCCATGACACCTTTTCACCTGTTCAAGAAAAAGGAAACCTCCGGGCTTACCCCCGAGGAAGAAAACGTATATGATCTGCTCCGCCGCAACCGCGATACGCTGGTGAACGAGCTGCCGGAGAAGGTGCGGCACGAACTGCTCGATACCGTCTACTCCGATAAGGAGCTGCGGGACATCGTGCTGTCCACGTTCCGGGAGCCGGGCGTCGCCGGGAACCGGTCAGGGTGGCTGGCGGACTGCCTGGCGGCCCGCTTCGGGGACAGGGACTTCGGGGCGAGGCTCGTTACTCAATTCCGCGTCAACCCGGATGATGTCCTCCGGGCCATGCTGAAGGACTGCCACATGGACGCCGCCCCGCCGGACACCGACTAGGTGACGCCCTTGAACAGGTCGTGCTCCTTGCGGCCGCCAGTCCACGGCGGTTCCGCTCGCATGTAGTGGTCCTTTGCCCCCATGAGCTTGTTGACGATGCCGAGGATGCCGCGCCGCGGCGGCTCCCCGCCGAGCTGGCTGCTGTGGCAGGCGGCAGCGGCGTTGCGCAGCAGCTCGTACTTCTTCGGTATCTTGAGCATGGCGTGGACCGGGAACTCCGTCCGGACGAGCGCCGCTAGGTCGATGTCATGGTTCCGCCCGAACTTGTGCGGGTCCCGCCCGAAGAGCGGCATGAGCCGTACCGCCAGCTTCATGATGGCGTGAGGCATGGTGTGGTAGTAGAGCTTCTGCGGCGTGTAGGCAGGCCCGGCCTCCGGGTACTGCGTCGGGTCGGAGACGGCGTGGTAGGCCTTCACGGCCGCGTTGTGGGCGGCGATGTGGTCCGGGTGGCGGTAGCCGCCGATGGGGTCGTGGGTGATGACGACCTGCGGTTTGAGCTCCCGCAGCCGCCTGACGATCTTCCCGGCGGCTTCCTCCACCGGGGCGCGGCAGAAGGCATTGGGGAGCTCGTTGTCCGGCGAGCCCGGCATCCCCGAGTCGCGGTAGCCGAGCCAGTAGACGCCCTTCATGCCCAGGATGTCGGTGGCGCACTCCAGCTCGTGCCAGCGCAGCTCGCCCGTGGAAGTGAACCCCTTGAGGTCGGGGTCCGGGTCGTCGAAGCCTGACTCGCCGCGGGTGCCGCAGATGTAGTAGCAGTTCACGCCGCGGCTGGCGTACATGGCCAGCGTCCCTCCGAGGCCGAAGGTCTCGTCGTCCGGGTGGGCCCCGATGAATACGAGGCTCCGTTCGTTGCTCATAGGTCTACCTGTCATTGCGAGTCCGCCCCGGGCGGACGAAGCAACCGTTTTATTTTCATGGTCGCTCATGGTGAGCTTGTCGAACCATGAGCGGGAGAAAGCTCTAGCCGAGCGTCGCCCGGATGTGCTCGGGGTAAGGCGGGCCGATGACCCCTTTCTCCGTGATAATGGCGGTGATGTACGCCGCCGGGGTGACGTCGAAGGCCGGGTTGGCGGCCTTAATCCCTTCGGGCGCCGTCCGCCGCTCGCCGAAGGCGGTCACCTCCGCCGGGTCCCGCTCCTCGATGGGTATCTCCGCACCGGTCTTCAGCGTGAGGTCGAAGGTGCTGGACGGGGCGGCGATGTAGAAGGGGAGGCCGTGCTCCTTGGCCAGCACCGCCGCGGTATACGTCCCTATCTTGTTGGCGCTGTCCCCGTTGGCGGCGATACGGTCCGCCCCGGTGATGACGGCGTTGATCTTCCCTGCTTTCATAAAATGGCCGGCCATGTTGTCCGTGATGAGGGTCACCGGCACACCCGCTTTTTGCAGCTCCCAGGTGGTGAGCCGCGCTCCCTGGAGCAGGGGACGGGTCTCGTCCGCGTAGACACTCACGTTTTTACCCTGCTCGTACGTCCGGATGATGACGCCAAGGGCCGTCCCGGCGCCGGAGGTGGCCAGCGGCCCGGCGTTGCAGTGGGTCAGCACCGTCCAGCCGTCCCGGATGAGGGCCGCGCCGTGCTCGCTGAGGCGTTCTGTAGCGTGTACCTCCTCCCGGTGGATGGCCTTCGCTTCCGTTTCAAGCTCCTTTACCTGTCCTCCGCTGTCGAGGACTTTCTTCATCCTTTCCAGCGCAAAGAACAGGTTCCGGGCCGTTGGCCGGGTGGCGGCGATGACGTCTATAATATCGCCCACATTTTTACGGAACGCGGCATCCTCTTCACCGGCGTGGGCCAGCGCCCCCAGTACGACGGCGTAGGCCCCGGCGATACCGATGGCCGGCGCACCGCGCACGCGGAGGGTCTTGATGGCCTCGGCGGCGTCACGGTAGCCGGTGAGGTCTAGATAGGCTTCCTCGAGGGGTAGCTTCGTCTGGTCGAGGATGACGAGCCGGTCGCCCCGCCATTCGAGTGGCTGTACGGTCATGACGGACGGTCCCCGTTCCCTTTGATAAGGTGCTCCCAGCGGTCGCGGGTCAGCTCCATCAACTTGAAATGGTACTCGTAGCGTTGCATGAAGCCGGCCGGCAGGAAGCCGCACTTGTCGAAGGATTTATGCGCCCGCAGGTTCCAGTCGAGCGATTTTAGGTAGATACGCTCGAGCGTCGTGGTGCTATAGGCAAACTTCACCATCGTGCTGACGGCATCCGTCCCGTAGCCCTTGTCCCAGTAGTCCCGGTCGCCGATGAGGATGCCGAGCTGGGCCTCCTTTTTCTTCTCGTCCACGTCGTAGAGGGTGCAGTTGCCGATGTGCGTGCCGTCGATCGTATCGATGGCGAGGGGAAAGCGCCGGAAGCCGGGGCTCCGCAGCTCCATGCTGAAATCGAGCAGGTACACGGCGAAGGAGAGGTGCAGCGGCTGGGTGGCGTCGAGGGCCGCCAGGTCAGGGTCGGACTGCCAGCGGTAGTCGGCGCGGGCGTCGGACATCTTCTTGGATCGCAGGATGGTCTTTTCGCCGGTGATCTTGAGGTCACGTGAGGCGGGTAGGCCCACGCGGGCGGTGCTGTTCTCGACTTTCATGGTTCGGGCCGTACCCTCTTCAGGAGAGGTTGTCCTGGTCGTCCTCCTCGTCCTCGTCGTAGTCGTCGTCTTCCGATTCGCGCTCCCAGATAGGCTCGGTGAAGTTATCGATGTACTCCTCCATCGCTTGGGCCGCCACCTGCTTGAGGCGCTCCTGCGCGTCCACCGCCATCTTGGCCAGTTCGGCGAAGTCCAGGTTGATGCCGAGGTCCTTGACGAGCACCTTCATCACGGCGAGCGCCGCCATGGGGTTGGTGACGCGGCTGGCGTACTGCGGCACCTCGCCGAGGAAGCAGACGCCGTCCATGTCACGCTCCTTGGCCACGCCGAGCACCAGCCCGTTGAGACCGGCTATCTGGAGGTTGCGGGAGAACTCGAGGTGGTGTTTCGCGAGCTCCCGGCTGACAAGGTGGCTCGTGCCGACGCCCCAGACCTTGGGCGGCTCCGTATGGTGGATGCGGGTGATGGCCGCGGCGCACGTGTAGACGCGGTGCGCGCTGAAGCGTACCGCCACGTCGATGATGGCGTTGGCGAGTTCGTAGCTCTTGGACGACGGCTGGTCGTCACCGTTGAAGAGGATGAGGTCGTGCTCCCCGGCGGGGTTCTTCCAATAGTAGAAGCGGCTCTGGGGGAAGGTGGGCGCCTCCACGACGTTGTCCTTCACCTGGACGCCGATGGGGTCGAAAAAGGTGGGCGCGTCCAGGTAGCCGAGCTCCTTGAAGGGCAGCTTGGCCTTGAGGTAGTTGGCGATGACGACGGCCACGTTGCCGACGCCGGGCCAGGCCGCCAGCAGGTTCGGCGACTTCAGCCGGGGACGGCCCGTTATCTTAACGACACTGGACATGTCCTTACTCCTTGCTGGAGACGGAGACCCCGGTGCAGTAGAGGTGCGGCGTGCTGAGGAAACCGCCGAGCCACTCCGGCTCGCTGCCCACGGCGGCGATGTCCTTTAAAATCCGGTAGACGTTGCCGGCCACCATGGTATCCTTCACCCGCCCGACGATCTCGCCGTTCTCTATCTTGAACCCGAGCAGCACGTTCCCGGAAAAGTCCCCGCCGAGCACGTTGCCCTGCCCGGCCCCCATGAGCTGCTCCACGATGAGACCCTCCTTGATATCCTTCACCATCTCGTCGAAGGTCGTCGTGCCCGGCGCCACCATGAGCGAGGTCGGCCCGGGGGAGGGCAGGCTGCCGCCGCCCCGGCCGCCGTTGCCGGTGGACTCCTTACCGGCCCGCGCGGCGGTTTGCAGGTCGTAGAGGAACCCCTGCACGAGTCCCTTCGCCACGAGCGGCGTCGCCCGGCTCGCTACGCCCTCATCGTCGCAGGGACGGCTGCCCGGCTGCCAGGGGTTGAGCGGGTTGTCCGTCAGCGTGAACTTGGGATCGAACATCGGGCTGCCCACCTTGTCCCCGAGCGGTGACGCCCCTTCCAGCACCGTCTTGCCGTTGAAGGCGGCCATGAGCGGCATCATGAGGCTGGTAACGCCGTTGGGGGTAAAGATGACGGGCAGCTGCTTCGTTGGGGCCTTGGCCTTGCGGCGGGCCAGCTCGAGTTGCCGCAGCACCGGACCGGTTACCTTTGAAATATCGTTCAGCGGGTGGCAGGAGGCGTCGCTCTCACCCACGAAGAGCATGTCCGTGCCCTCGATGACGTTGCCCTCCAGGTCCATCCCGAAAAAGCTCTTCCGGTAGTCCGCCGTGCCGCCGGCGGAGTTGATCAATGCGACGGTCACGGTGCCCCGGTGGATGGCCGCCTCGCAGATGACGGCCGGGGTGTGTTTGACCAGCGTATCGATCATGCCGGTACCGAGTCCTACCATGTCCTTGATGGGTACGTCCTTGACCGCATCGTCGTAGATATCCACAGGCGGGAAGGCGGTGGCGCCGGGGAAGGCGAACTTCGCCTCCATCCCGAACTCGGCCGTCTCCACCGCCGCATCGACGAGCGTCCGCGGGTCGGCCTCGCCGGAGGCGGTCGCGTAACCGACACGCCCGTTCTTTACGATGCGGAGCGCCACGCTCGTGCTCTGGTTCGTCTGGAGCTGCTTGAGCCGGTTGGACTCGAAGCGCACTTGTGTTTCCTCGGTGGCGAGGGAGTAGACCTCGGCCGCCGAGGCGGCCTTCCTGGCGAGTTCGAGTATCTCTTCCATCTACTTCCCTCCCACGAGGCACTTGCGGATGCGGATGTGCGGGCTGCCGTTGGACACGGGCAGGGGCATCTGGCCGCCCTTGCCGCAGCCGCCCCCCTCGTTCATGTCAAGGTCGTTGCCGATAGCGTCAATGTTCTGGAGCGTGGTGAAGACGTTGCCGGTGAGCATCACCGGCCGCACCGCCTCGGCTATCTTGCCGTCGCGTATCATGTAGGTCTCGCCGGCGGAGAAGGTGAACATCTCCATGCTCGTCATGCCGCCGTACCAGTTCTTGGCGTAAATGCCCTCCTCGATGTCCGCGATCATCTCCTCGAAGGTCGTCGTGCCCGGCTCGATGTAGGTGTTCGTCATGCGGACGATGGGCGGGAACCGGTAGTTGATGGCCCGGGCGTTGCCGGTGGGCTGTTCGCCCATCTTGGCAGCCGTTTCCCGGGAGTGAAGCCGCCCTGTCAATTTGCCCTCGCGGATGAGGTAGGTATCGACCGAGGGGGTGCCCTCGTCGTCGTATTTGTAGCTGCCGCGCAGGCCGGGCCGCGCCGCCGAATCGACGATGTTCAGGACGGGCGCGCCGAACTGCTTGCCGAGTGTCATTATCTCGCGCATCTTGTCGTTCTCGTAGACGAAATCGCTCTCGCTGAGGTGCCCGAAGGCCTCGTGAACGAAGACGCCGGCCAATATCGGATCGAGCACGACGGTGTACTCGCCGCCCTTGACCTCCGGCGCCGCGAGCAGGGCCACCGCGTTCTCGGCCATCTCCTTCACCTGGTCGTGGAGGCCGGTGATGGTGTTGAAATCGCCCCGGCTGCCCAGGCTCAGGCCGACCTGCTGGACCTCGCCGTCCTTCGCGGCGATGGCGGTCAGCCGCAGCGTGACGTCCGCCCGCTCCTGGACGATGAACGAGCCTTCCGAGTTGAGGAAGACGACCTTCTTGCGGCTGTCCGAGTAGCCGATGTTGCTCGTCTGGATGCGGGGCGTCTGCCAGATGAGCTCGTTGTACTCGTCGAGGATGGCCTTCTTGTCCGCCAGCGGGATGTCCACCGGGTCGCGGGTCACGCCGCTCGGTACGCGGTCGCGCGAGGGCTTGACCGCGGCGAGCTCGCTCTTGCCGCTCCCCGCCGCCCGGGCCTGCTCCACGGCGAGGGCGGGACGGTCGGAGACCCCATCGAAGCTGTTGAAGCTGGTGAAGCCCCAGCCGCCACGGTCGAGCGCCCGCACGTTGCCGCCGCTGGCGCTGCTGCGGCCGATGGATTCCAGCTGTTTGCCCCGGTAGACGATCTGGCTGGTATGGCTCTCTTCGAGCCGGGCCTCCAGGTAGTCCGCCTGGTGCTTTTTCAACTCGTCCGCCAGTCCGCGGGCGATGGCTTCGGTGTCCGGCATAGTGCCCATCCTTCGTAGGGTGAATCCGTTCGTGTCTCTATCTGAAAGTGTATCTTTGATAGATAGGAAAGTCAATTTGGCCGGCAGGCCCGGCCGCAGGCTTAGTATGGCACGCAGAACCTCGTGCTATAATGCCGGTATGACGGCAGGCAACACGGCTGAATACACAAAAATGCCCGCCGGCTATATGGGGCAGCTCATCGAGTGGCCGGAAGTAGTGACTGAGGGCAAGACCATCGAGGAGTGCCGGGCGCTCCTGCGTGATGCCCTCAATGAGATGATGCTGGCTTATCGCCAGCAGGGAGCAGCGTTTCCCCATCAGCCCTTGAACTAACTTTGCTCGTATGTCATTGCGAGGAGTCCGCCTCAGGCGGTCGACGCGGCAATCTCTCCGGCAGATGTCACCCTCTCTCTTGACGGAAGAGACTCGAGGTGAGGGTGAACGACCTCTCTTCCTTGACACTCACACGTGGTTTTACGTACAATAAAGAGGGAAATTTCTCCTCCGGAACTCCCCTCGGAACGCCGTTTGAGGCGACCGCGCGTACTCGATACCCAAAGCGCAAGGAGGACCTGCCATCGTGACGTACACAACCCTGCTCTATGAAAAGACCGACGGCGTGGCCACCGTCACTCTCAACCGCCCGGACAAGCTCAACGCCCTCAACTCCACCGTCTATGACGAGCTCTACGCCGCTTTCGAGGTCGCCGAAAACGATCCCGAGGTCGGCGCTATCATTTTGACCGCCGCCGGCGGGAAAGCCTTCGCCGCCGGTTCGGACATCGCCGAGATGCAGCACATGGGCCCTCTGGAAAGCCAGAAGTTCATGGCTACCATCCGCCGCGCCTCGGATTTCATCTACAACCTCACCAAGCCCACCGTCGCCGCCATTCCCGGCTACGCCCTCGGCGGCGGCTGCGAGCTCGCCCTCTGCTGCGACCTCCGCATTGCCTCGGAGAAGGCTCGCTTCGGCCAGCCGGAAATTACCCTGGGGCTTATCCCGGGGGCCGGCGGCACCCAGCGTCTTACCCGGGTTGTCGGACCGGCCAAGGCCAAGGAGATGATCTATCTCGGCGAAATGATCAAGGCGGACGAGGCGCTGAGGATCGGACTCGTCAACCGGGTCGTCCCTCCGGAGCAGCTCATGGAAGAAGCGAAGATGGTGGCGGGAAAACTGGCCGCTCTGAGCACGCCGGTGCTCGCCATGGCCAAGATGGCCATCAACACCGCCGTGGAGACGGACCTCGCCTCCGGATTGAGTATGGAGACGAAGTGCAACGCCCTCTGCTTCGCTCTGGAGGACCGGCAGGAAGGCATGGACGCCTTCATGGAGAAGCGTCCGGCCGTTTTTAAGAACAGGTAACGCGTATCGTCATTCCGGCGCAGGCCGGAATCCAGGTGGGGTGGGGCAGCGAACGCAACAACCGCAAGGAGGTACCACCGTGGCAATTCAGAAAGTTTTCGTCATCGGGGCCGGGACGATGGGCAACGGCATCGCCCAGGTGACCGCCCAGGCCGGCTATAACGTCGTCATGTCCGATATCAAGGACGAGTTTATCGAGCGCGGCATGGCCGCCATCGACAAGAGCCTCGATCGCCTCGTCAAACGGGAGACCATCACCGCGCAGGATAAGCAGGCTATCCTCGGCCGCATCACCACCACCCTCGATAACGTGGACGCGAAGGACGCCGACCTCGTCATCGAGGCCGCCCCGGAGATCCTCGACCTCAAGCAGAAGCTCTTCAAGCAGCTCGACGAGGTCTGTAAGCCCGGCGCCATTCTCGCCACGAACACCTCCTCGCTGCCCATCGGTGCCATCGCCGCCGTGACCAAGCGCCCGGACCACGTCATCGGCATCCATTTCATGAACCCGGTGCCCGTCATGAAGGGCGTCGAGGTCATCAACGGCCGTCACACCGCTGCGGCCGTCATAGAAGAAGCCAAGGAGTACGTCAGGGCCATCGGCAAAGAGCCCTGCGAGGCGAGGGACTACGCCGGCTTCATCGTCTCCCGGCTGGTGGACGCCCTCATGAACGAGGCCGTCCTCTGCGTCATGGACGGCAACAGCCCGGAGGAAGTGGACAAGGCGGTCAAGCTCTGCCTGAACCACCCGATGGGCCCGCTCGAGCTCTGCGACCTGGCCGGCGCCGACGTCGTTATCCACGGCTTGGAGACCATGTACGAGGAGTTCGGCGAGCGATTGAAGCCCGCCCCGCTGCTGCG
>CAZOMF010000062.1:0-11447 GCA_964580635.1 uncultured Dehalococcoidaceae bacterium | reverse complement strand
CCGCCCAAGCCCGGCGAAGCCCCGCCCCGTCCGTAATAACTGTCATTCTGAGGGAAAGCGAAAAATCCTTCCGCGACCCGCTCATCCTGAGCCTGTCGAAGGATGAGACTTCCCCGTCATTGCGAGCGGAGCGAAGCAATCCGTCCGCCCCTGCTGTCATTCTGAGGGAGCGCAGACCGAAGAATCTCGGAGTGGGGAAGCCGTTGCCGCAGTAACGGCAAGACCTTCCTACCCGTAAAAGTGCAGCAGCAGCGGAATGACCCCGAGTGCCGCCACCGTCGTCAGGAACACCACGCTCGAGACCTGCTCCGCCTCGTTGTCGTACTTGGCCGCCAGGATGGACGAGTTCGCCGCCGCCGGCATCGCCGAGACGAGGATCACCACCGTGCGGGTCAGCCCCGTCAGCCCCAGCACGTTCGCCATCAGCAGCCCGATGCCCAGCCCGATGCCCATCCGCAGGACCGAGGCCAGCAGCGTCGTCGGGAACGACGTGATGCGTACCTTGGACAGGTTGTAACCGAGCACGATGAGCACGAGCGGCACCGTCACCTGGGCCACCAGGTCGAGCGAGTGCAGCACCAGGTCCGGCACCGCTACCTTCCCGATGCTCAGCGCCAGTCCCAGCGCCGCCGCGTAGATGACCGGCTGCCGCAGTACCTCCTTCAGCGCCGCCCGGTTGCCGCCGGACATGATGTAGATGCCCGCGGAGAATGCCAGGATGACGTTCGGGATGTAGTAGAGCGTCGCCGGGACGAGCGCCGCCGCTCCAAAGGCCAGGTAGAGGATGGGGAACGGCAGGTTTACCGTGTTCATGATGCTGATGGGCACGTAGAGCCCGGAGTGCTTCTGCCGCAGCGCCGTGAAGACGAGGAAGGCCGCCAGCCCGCAGCCTATCTGTACCGCCAGCGCCGCCCCCCATACCCGGGCCGCGTCGAGTAGGTCTATCTGCTTCTCCAGCAGCGAAGTGAACACCAGCGCCGGTACCCCGATGTACAGTGCCACGTCCACCACCGTCCTCATGTCCGGCTTCCACAGCTTGCCGAACATGAATCCGATGAAGATGGCGAAGAACGCGGGAACGACGACCGTGTAGAGGGCTGGCATGGTAAGCCTATCGTACCGGAAAAGCCGAGGCGCTGTCTACTCGCCCCGCCTGTAAATTGTCATTCTAAGGGAGTCCCGATGTGATCGGGACGACCGTGAGAATCTCTCCTATTTGTCATTCCCGCGGAAGCGGGAATCCAGTTCACTCCGCCTTCTTCGAATGGTGTCGCGGACCCCGCTCTTTCGCCTCCCTTTGTAAAGGGAGGCAGGGAAGGATTTCCCCTGTCATTACGGGCGGGGCGGCATGTATCCGGGTCTCGCCCGGTTGCACCGGCGGCAGCGGGTATGCTATTTTCACAAGAGAGAATCTACGAGGAGAAAGCCATGCCGAAAGTATTGGTCGCCTACACCACGCTCGCCGGGCACACTGAAAAGATGGCCCAGTACATTGCTGAAGGGGTCCGCATGAGCGGCTGCGAGGCTGTCCTGAAGAACATCAAGAACATCGCGGACGCCGCTGACCTGGAAGGCTATGACGGCTATATCTTCGGGTCGCCCACCTACCACCGCGATATGCCCAACAACATGAAGACCTTCCTCTTCCTCTGCCACAAGGTCAACCTGGAGGGCAAGCTCGGCGGCGCCTTCGGCTCGTATACCCACAGCGGCGATGCTCCCACCGAGATCATGGAGACGATGGAGTACGTCTTCAAGATGGAGCACTTCGAGCTCAGCTCCTTCCGCCTTAAGGAAGCCGTCATCGATAATCCTGAGAGCGCCAAGGCCTGTCAGGACTATGGCCGCACCTTCGGACAGAAGCTCCTCTAGGCCGCGGAGAGGCCGGACATGCGCGCCATTACCCGCAAGATAAACTGGGAAACGAAGGTCACCCCCAACGAGGCCTTCGTCGCCATGTCCAACCTTACCCCGAGGATACAGGAGATAACCGCCGAGACCTACATCACCGCCGGCACGGTCACCGTCTTCATCCCCGGGACGACCGCCGCCGTCTGCACCATCGAGTGGGAAGAAGGCCTCCTCGCTGATTTTCAGGAGGCCTGGTCACGGCTCGTGCCGCGCCACCTGGACTACCGCCACAAGTTCCTCTGGGAGGAAAACAACGCCTTCTCCCACATCCGCGCCTCGATGCTCGGCCAGTCGCTCGTGGTGCCCGTGGTGCATCGTCGGCTCGTGCTCGGCCAGTTCCAGCAGATAGCCTTTGTGGAGTTCGATAATCGCTCCCGCCAGCGGGAGGTCATTCTCCAGTTCATCGGCGAGCAGGCGGAGTAACGCGGCTCAGTCGGCTGCTGCCTTGCGCCGCACTACGTCCCCCGGCACCATGAAGAACTTGCCCATCATGCTCAGCACCCGGTCGTCGCTCTGCTCGCAGACCCCCTTGAGCTTGAGCAGTACCTCGCCGGCTGCCGTATCGTCCCAGAACCAGTCCTGGAGCACCTGGCTTGACGCTCCTCCCTGGCCCGGCTGCGCCGTGATCCCTTCCACGTAGTAGGCCTTGAGGTCCTCGACGGCGTTCTTCAGCACGTAGGCCGGCGGCGTCCCCGTGCCGGGGTCGGGCGGTTCCCCGCCGCAGGCATAAGCATAGATGAAGTCCGCCAGGTCCTCGATCGGCAGCCCGCTCGCCCCGACGGTCGTCCGGCCGCGCTTCGCCACGCCGGTCTCGTACCAGGGCCGCATCGCCGTTACCTCGCGGCGCAGCGCCGCCAGCATCGCATCGCAGTCGTCCTCCGCCGTCGCCGTCTTCCCGAAGTTGATCGGGCAGGCCAGCACGGTGATTTCGTCGTTCTCCGGCTCGTCGTCCGGAAAATCCTCCAGCACCGGTGCCGGTCCCGGCGCTTCCAGCAGCTTCAGCAGGTCGAGCAGCACTTTCTTCTGGAAGGCGGGATCGTCGGGCGCCCCGAGCGGATGCCCCAGTTGGAACGGCACCCAGAGCGCCCGCGGCGGCTTGATTTTCTCGGTGTGCGGCCGGACGAGGCTGATGCCCGCCGTCGGCATCCCGTTCTCCTCCAGGAAGTGGCCGATGGCGCCCACGGCGCCCGTGCAGCCCGGTCAGACGGGAAACAGCAGCACCCCGTTCACGCCGTCCTTCTTTAACAGGTCGGCGATCTCCCGGCAGCACTCCGCGAACTCGTTCCCCTGGTGGCCGCTGCTCACCGAGTAGTGGAAGTCCGCCAGGCTCCCGATGACGCCCTCCTGCGCCAGCTCCCGCAGCCGGTCGAGCGGAAACACCACGTTCCAGTCCCGCTGGAACCCGCTCCGGTCGAAGCTGGCCGCCAGGTGCGTCATCACCAGGTCGTTCGGACCGACCTCCCCGGGGATGACGCGGTAAAAATCGTTCGGGTCCATCTGGAACGGCCGGTCCGTCCGCAGGTGCAGCCCCGCCGTCGTCACCATGGCGATGCGCCGCTCTTCGAGCGGCGGCCCGGTCACCCACGGGTTCGTGTCGAACTCGGGACACGGCAGGTTGAGCAGCTTCTCTTTTTCCTCTTTGCTGACCTTGTCCAGTCGTACCATGAGATAAATCCTTTCCCGCTAGTCCATTCTCGGCCCGACGAGCGGTTTGTAGGTCCCCGCCTCCGCCACCGCCGCCGCCTGCTCCGTCGCGCTGAGCGGCGTGAACGTGTCGGCGGTTTCGAGCATCACCGGCCACAGCCGGGACTCCCCCGGCAGCACCGCCGCCGTGATGTCCTGGCTCAATGTGTAGCGCAGGCTCTTCCGCAGGTCGTCCGGCGTGTCGTACGGCTCGTACCACGTATTGTAGTCCTTGTGGTCGCGGCTCGGCCAGGCCTGCTTGGCGATGGACTTGATGCACATTACGCCCACCTCCCGCTGCCGCGCCTTCTCCAGCAGGGGACGCCAGTCGTTCCACTCGTTGAACGCCGCCGCGTGGACCCGGTTGAGCGGGAACATCACCGTGTCGAAGTCGAACCGTTCCAGCGCCTCGTTCTGGAACACCGGGTTGTGCCCCGTGATGCCGATGTTCCCGATGAGTCCCTGGTCCCGCGCCTCCATGACCGCCTCCATCGCCCCGCCGGGACCGAGGATGACGTCGAGTACCTCCATGCTGTCCACCCCGTGGAACTGGAACAGGTCGAACCGGTCGACGTGCAGCGTCTCCAGCGACCGCTTGATGCTCTCCCGGGCGCCTTCCTTCTCCCGCTCGTCCGTCTTGCAGCCGAGGAAGAACGGCGTGCCGTGTCGCTTGAAGTAGGAGCCGAGCCGCTCCTCCGCCCCGCCGTACACCGGCGAGACGTCCACCTGGTTGACGCCGTGCCGGATCGCCAGCTCGATGACTTTGTCCGATTCCGTCTGCGTCAGGTGGAACAGCGCGAACCCCCCGAAGATGAGGAGGCTGCTCTCCTGCCCGGTCCGGCCCAGTTTTCTCGTTTCCATGTTCGCCTCCTGATTTCTGGTTCGGTTACCCGCGCCGTGGTAGGGAAGGGCTTTACCGGGTAGTATAATCGTCCGCTTCCACGCCGTCAATGAGGTACCCCGGCCCCGGAGGGCTATGGAAATCCCCGATGATACGCTATAATAGAGGACGAATATCGGGGGTAGACCATGGCGAACGAAAGCATCACCGCGAAGACCGTCAACGCGGCCGGACTGATTGCCTATCAGGAAGGCTCTATCGTCAGCCGCACCGTCATCGATAAACCCAACGGTACGGTGACCGTTTTCGCTTTTGACAGGGACCAGGCCCTCAGCGAGCACACCGCCCCGTTCGATGCCATCGTCCACGTGCTCGATGGCGAGGTCGAGGTGAGCATCTCCGGGAACCCCAATATCGTCAAAGCCGGCGAGATGATCGTCATGCCCGCCAACGACCCGCACGCGCTGAAGGCCCTCACGCCCTTCAAGATGATGCTTATCATGGTCAAGGCCTGACCGTACGCTCTCTCCTGACGTTGGAGGAATATGGAACGAAGAACCACCCAGATGCCGGTCATCGCCGGGGTCCTCATCTTGGTCTCGGTCGGGTTCCGGGCGCTCGGGCTCTTGGCTGCGCTCGTCTTCGGTCTCTTCGTCCTCATCTGGCCGTCGAGCGGTGCGTTGATCGCCCTCGGCGCTATCGGGCTCATCGTTTGTGCGGGTCTGCTCGTCCTCGCGGCGGTCGGCGGGGTCTATGCCCTCCAGCGCCGCAACTGGGGTCTGGCCCTGACCGGCGCCATTATCGCGGCGCTGCCGTTCTCGCTGCTCGGCGTGGCGGCCATCGTCCTGCTCGCGCTCTCGCGGGAGGAGTTCGCATCGTCGCCGCAGTAGCCGGCCGTGCCCTCCGGAGGACGGTCGGCTGATGTGGGCTGCCGTCCTCCTCGTGGCGGGGGCGTACCTCTTCGGCTCCGTCCCGCACCTGCGTTTTCTCTCCCGTCTGCGCGGCATCCGGCTCGATGGTGACTACCACCAGGAGCTATGGCACCGGGCGGGACGCCTCACCGGCGTGCTCGGCGTCCTCGGCGAGTTCGTCAAGGGCGCCGCGCCCGTTCTCGTCGGCAAGTCGCTTGATTTCGCTCCCCCCGCTGTCGCCGTCGCCGGCGTGGCCGCCGTCTGCGGTCAGATGTGGCCGGTCTTCGGCCGCTTCGATGGTGAAAAAGGCAATAGCATTGCCGTCGCTATGGGGGCCGCCCTCGTCCCGCTGGCGCTGCTCTGCTCCCTCGGCTTCGTCGTGGTCGCCCTCGTCGTTCGCATGGCGCCGCGTATTCGCGCGCGTTCCAGCGGCCGGCGTATCATCGGCGGCGAGTACAGTCGCAGTTTGCCCCTCGGCATGTTCGCCTGTTTCCTGGCGCTGCCGTTCTTTGCCTGGGCCTTCGGAGAGCCTCCGGCGTATATATGGGGCCTGGCCGCGCTCTTCGGGCTGATGATTATTATGCGCCGCCTCACCGCCGGGCTCCGGCTGGACCTCCGGGAAAGCCCGGACCGCCGCCGGGACATCATCCTCCGGCGGCTCTTCTATGACCGCGCCGCGGTTTCCTGGCGGCGGGAGGCCTGACTAGGGCAGGTCTTCCTGGCCGTGGTACTTGAAGGAGATCCGCACCTTGGCGCGGTAGCTGGCCACCTTGCCGTCCTCGAGGCTCATGTCCAGCTCTTCCACCTCCGCGATGCGCAGGTCCCGCAGCTTCTTGCCCGCCATCTCTATCGCCGCCGCCGCCGCCTTCTCCCATGATTCGGTGCTCGTCCCCACGAGAGTGATGATCTTGTACACGCTGTTCGGCATGGTCTGACCTCCTCGGTGAAAGTGCACCTCTAGTATATATCCGGCGTCAACCGGCGGCAACGGGCGCCCGCCGCTCCTCGTGACGGTGCGCAACGCTGGGCGGCCGGGGCGCTGTCATGGTCCGGAGTTACGCAATATTTCAAGAATTTGCATTATCCTGCAAGAATGCGTATAGTAACAGCGTGCCGGGTGCGGAATGCCCGGTTTCGGGAGGTAGGCTATGCTTGATGAACTGGCCCAGCACATTATCAGGGAGCTCCAGGATGACGCCCGCCAGAGCTTTCGGGAGATCGGCCGGAAACTGGATGTGTCCGAGGGCACCGTCCGCAACCGTGTCAAGGGCCTCATCTCCAGCGATACCATGCGCATCACCGCCGTCCCCAACCCGGAGAAGCTCGGCCTCAACTTCATGTGCGTCGTGTGCATCGAGGTCAAGGCCGGCGCCGCTGAGGCCGTCGAGTCCCGCCTCATCGTCAGCCCCAATGTCTACTACCTGGCCGGCTGCACCGGCAGCTATGATATTATCGGCCTGTTCGCCTTCCACTCCCCGGCGGAGTTCGATTCCTTCGTTAAGAACATCATCGCCAACATCCCGGAGGTCGTCCGCACCAGTACCTTCGTGGTGATGCACGTGTCCCGCAGCCCCTGGGCCCATGGCATGGACGTCACCGCTCTCAGCAACCCGCAGCCATAACATCTCGGCCCGCTCCGTTCCGCTATTTGAAATCGTCCCGTTTTTCGGTAAAAATCGTTGGGGTTGTGTGCAATGTGGTTTGACATCGCTGTTTCAGCGGCTATATAGTGGATTGTCCGTATGATTCCACGTGAGCAGATTGAAGCTACTCAGCGCTTTCGGAAAAAGCGCCGCCGGATTATCCTTTTTTCCATCCTCGGGGCGTTTTTACTCTTTGTCCTGTACATCGTTCTCGTCGGGTTCACGGATATTATCTTCCGCGTCAATAAAAATATCTCCTCCCCCGCCGCTCCCGCCGACTGGCCGACGTTCCAGCACGATATGGTGCGCACCGGGGTCACCGGCTTTTCCGGTCAGCTCCCCCAGGGCCAGGTTGCCTGGACGTTCCAGACGGATAAACCCATCCACTCGTCGCCCGCCGTGGTGAACGGCGTCGTCTACTTTGGTTCACAGGACGGCAATGTCTACGCGCTGGACGCCCTGTCGGGCAAGGAGATATGGAGCTTCAAGACCGGGAGCTGGGTGGAATCTTCGCCCATTATCGTGGATGGCGTGCTCTACGTCGGCTCGAATGACGGCCATATGTACGCCCTCGATGCCTCCACCGGCGCCGAGAAATGGGCGTTCGATACCCACTACGCCGTGAGAGGCGCGGCAACCTACGCCGATGGCGTCATATATTTCGGCGCGGACGACTGGAACATCTATGCGGTGGATGCCGCCACCGGCCACGAGAAGTGGTCACGCCACACCAAGAACACCGTCATCTCCGCGCCCATCGTGGATAATGGCATCGTCGCCATCGGCGGCATGGACGGTTACTTCTATTGCATCAACGCCGCTGACGGCCACGCGCGGCTCGCCTATCCGAACAATTCCCTCGTGCCCGGCTCCCCGGTCGAGTTGGATGGCGTCGTTTACTTCGCAAGCTCGAACGGCTATATCTATGCCATCAACCCGCTGGCCAAGAACTGGCCGCTGGAAAACCTGTTGCGCAAGTACTGGATGGCCAGCTACCTGTACGGCATCGCTCCCAAGCCGCCGGACTACTCCGGGTCCATCTGGGCCCTCTCCCTCGCTTCGCTGCTCGGACCGCCGACCTTCGGTCCGCCCGCGATGATTGACTCGACCTCGGGGGTCACGATTGCGGACAACGTCCTGTTCGTCGGTGCCGGGGATACATTCATCGCCGTGGATAAGGACACGAAGCAGAAGGTCTGGTCCTTCAAGACGGGGGACAATGTGCGCTCTTCGGCTGCCGTGGCCGGGAACGCTGTCTTCTTCGGCTCCAGTGACGGTAATGTCTACGCGCTGGACCGCACCACCGGGGACGCGCTCTGGCAGTACCGGACCGGCGCCGCGGTGACATCCTCGCCCGCTTTGGCGGGGAACATGCTCTACGTCGGCTCCGAGGACGGTACCTTCTATGCTTTCAAGTAGCCGTTACGTGTTCCGTTCCTGGCCGAGCCGCTTGTAGAGCGCCGCGGACCGTTCCGCCACCGCTTCCATAAAGCCTTCGCGGCCCATCGTGAACCAGTCCGGCTCCCACTCCATGTCCCGCAGGTTGTCGAGCAGCATCGCCGCCTGGTCGAACGGTACCGCGATGAAGATGAGCCCGTCCGGCAGCACGTTGCGCGCTTTCATGCTGTAGCCCATGCCGCTCACGGAAAGATTGATCTCCCCGCTCAAATAGGGATGGGCGTAGAGCCAGGCGCAGGCCAGGCAGGTCGTCCCCTTGAACTGCCACATCTTGCCGTCGGAGTAGCTGCTCGCCCGCATGATGATTTCCGCCTGCTTGGCCCGGCAGGTGAAGATGAGCAGGTCCGGGTCGTAGTCCATCTGGTCCGTCGGCGCGTGGGTGATGTACGTCACCGAGTCCTTCGGCAGGTGCGGGACGTAGTCGTAGATACGGCGGTTGGCCCCCGGTGTCTTGAACATGGAGAACATCGGCCCCAGCTGCCCGCTGTACATCACCGGCGGGAACTCCGCCATGCCGGTGATCTGGTCGCCGCACTGGATGTCCTCGTGTTCCGCGTAGAACGGCCCGTTTTCCTGGGCCTCACGGAACAGCTCGCAGAGCGCCAGCGGCCGGTCCGGTCGCCTGATGCCCTCAGGCTTCTCCATCGAGTACCTGACCCCCACCGGCTTGTACTCGAACCCCATCGTGTCCAGGATGCTGTAGTCGAGCTGTTTCGTCATGCTGCGCCTCCCTGCCGTTTTTTCGGTCAGTAGTATACCATGCCGGGGTATCCCCGTAAAAAACCTCACCCATTCCCGCCCCTCCCTCTGGTTCTCCTGTCGTTGCGAGGGAGCCGGGCGGCCGAAGCAATCCGTGTTCGCTCCCGCCGCTCATCCTGAGCCTGTCGAAGGACGAGCAGGTGTTGTCATTCTCGCGCAGACCGTAACCCGGTTCACGCCGCTCTCTTCCGGTTTCGCCCCGGTCCCGGATGTCGCGGTAGAACGGCGGTCTTCGGCCGCCGCCTCCTCTCTGCCGCATAACCCTTCTTTCGCCCTCTCCGTTCATAGAGCGGGTAGGGGCGAGGTACTGTCCTTATTCCCGCAGCCGCACCTGCCCCTTGCGAACCTCAATGAATCCCTCGTCCCTTAGTTGCCCGATGATCTTAGCCACCCGCTCGTTCGGCTCCCCGAGGACGCGCGCGAGCTCCGTCTCCGCCAGCTCGCGCCGTTCCAGCAGGAGCCGCAGCACCGCCCCGCGTACCTGCCGGTCGGACCCCTCGAAGCGCGATTGCCGCCGTCCCACCGGCCCCGCCTTTTTCTCCCGCTTCAGCATCGCGCCGTAGTCGTACAGCCCGAAGTACCACCGCCGCGGGTCCTCCCGGTCGAGCGTCGCCTCGATGATCGGCCGCAGCTCTTTGTCCCTCGGGGTCGCCTCCGGGAAGAAGACGTACTGGTAGACGGCCCGGATGTTCGTCTCCAGGTAGCCGACCGGCTGGTTGAAGGCCAGCACCGCGATCGCTCCCGCCGTGTCCGGCCCGACCCCCGGCAGCTTGACCATCTCCTCCACCGCGTCCGGTACCTCTCCGCCGTACTCCTCCACGATTGTCCTGGCGGCCCGTTGCAGGTTCAGCGCCCGCCGGTTGTAGCCAAGCCCCTGCCACGCCGCCAGTACCTCCCGTTGCGCCACCCCGGCCAGCGCCTCCGGCGTGGGGAACGCCGTCAGGAACGCCTGATACTTGGCCAGCACCCGCGAGGTCTGCGTCTGTTGCAGCATCACCTCGGACACGAGGATATGGTACGGGTCCCGGGTCTCGCGCCACGGGAAATGGCGGCCCTCTTTCTCGTAGTAGGTGTGGATGAGGCTCCGGAACTCCTTGATGACTGTCGGTGTCAGTCCGTCCTTCCGGAACGTACGCCGGAGCGATTCGATAGTGTCCCTCATCGCGGCCGGAGCAGGTGCAGCGTTCCGCCGGCGATGGAGAGGGCCGCTACCGGGACGTAGTACTGGACATAATGATTGGTCATCAGGCAGGCGACGAGTAGAAATGCTCCGATAGTAAACGTGATGCCGCCGCCGGTACGTGATTTGTAGATGGCCAGCACCCCGACGGGCAGGGCGATAAGAGAGTAGAATATCCCCGCGCCGAGACCGGCCGGCCAGCGCAGCACGAAGACCAGCAGCCCGAGTATTCCCACGCCGGTCGGTGCCAGCAGGGTAAGGGTGATCGCGGCCGCGTCGAGGCGTTCGTTCACGCCCCCTCCCGTTCCCGGCTCAGGTACAGGCAGATGCCGCCCGCCACCGCCACGTTGAGGCTCTCCGCCTTTTCCCGCGCCACCGGCAGCCGGAAGATTGCGTCGGCCACCGCCCGCAGCTCGTGTGAAATCCCGTGCGCCTCGTTGCCGAGCGCCAGCACCAGCTTCTCCGCTTTCAGCGGGGCGGCGTCGTCTTCCCCGTCGAGCGCCGTCGCCACGAGGCGGTATCCCCTTAATTGCAGCTCCCTCGCTAGGTCGAGATACCTCTCCGTCCGCCGCAGCCACGGTGAAAGTACCGACCCGGCCGCCGCCTGCACCACTTTCGGCGAGAACGGGTCGGCGCACCCGGAGGACAGGATAACGCCCCCGTACCCGAACGCCGCCGCCGTCCTGATGAGCGTTCCCGTATTGCCGGGGTCCTGCACGTCTTCCAGCAGTAAAACGCGGTTACCGGTCCGGTCGGGCAGGGCGGCGGTCTCGTAGCTTTCCGGCAGCCTGACCACCGCCAGCAGCCCCTGCGGTGTGACGGTACCGCTCACGGACTTGAGCTGCTTTTCCGTCAGCGTACGCACCGGGTAGCCGCTCAGGTCTGGCGGGACGTTGCCGGTCGTGAGAAGCTCCAAGATAGCGTCCGGGTGTGTTCCCGCCGCCTGCCGTATCGCCCGTTCTCCCTCGACGAGGAAGCACCTGGCTTCCCGTCGCCCGGCTGCCTCGCTCAGGTCGCGGTACCAGCTCAGCGGTTTCAGCGCTTCGGACACGTCGCCTCCT
>CAZOMF010000061.1:0-11597 GCA_964580635.1 uncultured Dehalococcoidaceae bacterium | reverse complement strand
ACCGCCGGGGTCTACCACGCCCGGCTGGGGCACGGCGCCCGGCTCGACGACGAGAAGATCGTCACGCGAGCCCCCTCCGGTCGACCACTCTACGGGCTGCCGCCGTTCTACCGCCTCACCGGCCCGAGCGGCAAACGGCCCCACGAGCGCCGGAGCGTGGCGAGCATTGCGCTGGAGATCGTCTACACGGCGGCCGGCATCTTCCAGTGCACCCTGTTCGGCCGGCCCTGTCTCTGGGACGTGGCCGCCGGGGCTATCATCATCAAGGAAGCGGGCGGGCTCGTCTATACCAAGCCCAAGGGCAGCAAGGAGTGGCAACCGCTCGAAACGTTCCTGCCGGCCCCGGGGACCAAGGACCCCGCGCCCCTCCACGACTGGCGGGACCCGTTCCTGTGCGGGTCGGCGGAGGTCACGCGGGAAACGGTGCGGGACCTGCGGACGGTCCCGCATCCGTGGTGGCGCCTGCGGCGAAGGCTGCGCACGATGGGCAGGAAAGAGCCCGTCAAGAAACCGGAGCAACCGGCGGCGGGTACCACTCCGCAGGTCAGTTAGATTCCGGGCAGATATGCCCTCCGGGGTCCATCGGCAGGCCGCAGAGCGGGCAGCGCGGCCGGCCGGCGGCACAGACCTCGGAAGCCTGGACGCCGAAATCCTGCAACATGCCGAGTCCGAGGTGGCAGTAGAGCTCCGTCCAATCGAGCGGCCTGGGGCCGGACGGGTGCACCACGAGGTCGAGGATGGCCTTGCCGGCGTCGTAACCGAGGCTGATCTGCTCCACCTCGACCTCGCTGGCGGGCAGGCCGACCGGCGCTTCTCCGGCGGCGGGGCCTTCCTCCGGCGCGGTGTCCGGGTCGTAGAGCTTCTCCAGAGTGAGGGCCTCGGTGAGGCGCTCGATGGCGACGGTCAACGCCTCCAGCACTTCCTTCTCCAGCCAGACGCGGACCCATTCCTTATCGTTGGCAACGATGAGGAAAAAGGTACGCTGGCCGGGCACGCCTACCGCGACGGCGGAGAGATAGGTGAGGTCGTTGAACTCGTAACGCTGTTCGTTTTCCATAGAGGTCTCTTTACAGGGCAATGGCGGCTGCGGACAGCCAGCTCACGCGAGCCCTCATTTCATTGTAAACCCCCGGGCACAGCAGCACAAACCGGGGAGGCTGTTTACCGCGACCGTGATTTGTAAAAACGGGCGATGGTGCGCCTGACCTCCTCGCGGGGGTGCGGGCCGCTCTCGTGGAGCTGCTGGAGCACGCCGGCCCGCGCGGTCATCTCGGCGAAGACGTCCGGGCAGGCGCAGCCGAACTTGGCGGTCAGGGCGGCCTGGAGCGCCTGCTCGGAGGGGTAGGCGAACTCCCCGTCGAGCGACTCCCGCGACGCCAGCGTCTGGGCGATGAGGTTCTCCCCGTCCATGCCGATGAGGCTCACCGAATCGATACGGCGGATGATATCATCGTCATAGTCGCGGCCCTGCCGCGCCTGGAGGGTGACGACCACGCCGAGCTCGGCGATCAGCTTGAGGGGGACCTCCAGGTAGCCGTGCAGGACGTAGGCCACCTCCCGCACGTCACGGGCGTGGATGGTGGCGCCGAAACGGTAGCCCCGGGGCAGCAGCTTGAAGGTCTTCTGGACCTGGTGGCCCCAGAGGTACTCGTACTGGTGGTTGCTGATCTCCTCGGACACCAGGTAGGTCGCCTGCGGTTTGTGGTCCGCAACGAAACGGAAGTCCTCGGAGAAGCCCTGGAGGGAGTACTGCTCGATACCGGGAGGGAGAAAATCGAGCAGGGAATGCAGGAGCGTCGTCTTGCCGGCGTACACGGGACCGGAGGCCACGATGAGCGAGGCCCGCTGCTCCATCAGCACCCAAAGGAGGCCGGCCAGCTTATAATCCAGCGTCCGTGACGACAGCACGTCAAGGATGGAGAGCGTATCGTCATACCGGACGAACGACCAGTCCGGCCGCCAGAACCTATTCATACACAACGCATCCAGTCATGCCGGCGACCGAGCGCCGGGTTCCTTCATTCCGGGAGCGGGCCGCCGACCGGTCTATATCGTCGCCCGCTTGTTGTTGAGGTAATCGACGAGGATATACTTGCCGAGATCGCCGGGCTCGGTCAGGAACACCCGCCCGCGGTTGATGCGGGCCATGCGGTCCACGAAGAACTCGAAGTCCTCGTGGCTCGGCAGCATGAAGGTGTTGATGACGATGCCGGCCCGGGTGCAGTTCTGCACCTCCCGCAGGGTCACGTCGATGCAGCGCCGGGTGGGCGGGAAGTGGAAGACGATCTGGCCGTGCTCGATGTGGGAGGTCGGCTGGCCGTCAGTGACGAGGATAATCTGCTTGTTGGCGGCCCGTTCCCGTGAGAGGATCTTTCGGCCCATCATGAAGGCGATCTGCATATTGGTATAGGGAGTGAAATCGTCCCAGGTGATGTAGGTCAGCTCCTCCGGCGTCATGCGCCGGGCCACGGCGGAGAACCCGAGGATGTGCAGCGAGTCCTTGGGGAACTTGCCGGCGATGAGGGAGTTGAGGGCGATGGACATTATCTTGGCGGATTCAAAGTTGCCGCCCATGCGCATGGAGAGGCTCATGTCCAGCATGATGACGGTGGCGGAGCGGGTGGCCTGCTCCTGGCGGAAGACCTCGAAGTCCTTGACGTCGATATCGAGGGGCAGTTTGGCCTCGCGGAGGAGGGCATTGGTGAGGGTCTTCTGGAGGTGGAGGTCGAAGTCATCCCCGAACTCGTAGGGCTTGGTCTCATCGATGCGCTCGCCGCCGGAACCGCGCTGGTGGATATTGTGGGCGCCCATGCGGTCCTTCTTCAGACTGGAGAAGACGGTGTTGAGGGCCTTCTCCCCGATCTTCCTCATGCCGCGGGGGGTGAGCTCGTAGCGGCCGCGGTCCTTGCGGATATAGCCGGCCTCTTCCAGCATCCGGGTCATCTCCTTCATCCGCTTGAGCTCTTCGGCCTCGGTCTGGCCGAGGAGCTCCTCCACGAGCTTCTCATCGACCTCGTCGAGGGAGCCGCCGTAGCGGGAGTCCAGGAACTGGTCCTCCAGCCGGTCCATGCTCTGGAGTTGCTCCATGAGCTTGAGGGCCTCCGAGTACGAGACCGATTCCTGGCCGGTGAAATCGTAGCCCTCGGTGTCCAGCCAGCCGGGGTAGAGGGACTCCATGTTGGCCATCATCTTGGCCATCTCGTACTTGGTAGACTCGTCGAGCATGGAGTCGACGAGGTCCTGGAGTTCGGCGCGGTCCGCCGGGGAGAGGCTTTCCATGAGGGCCTGCCCCTGGGCCATGGACTGCTGGAGGCGCTCGATGAGCTCGTCGAGGTCTTTCGGCGGATTATCGCCGAAGAACTGGCCGAACTCCTCCATGAAGGCATCAAAGTCAGGTTCCTCGCCGCGGCGGCGCGCCTCGAGCATCTGGTTGATGGCCTCCATGAAGTGCCGCATGGCGGCGAGGGATTCCTTGTCCATGCTCTTGAGGCGCTGCGTCATATCCTTGGCGAAAGAGGACATGGTGTTCCGCTTGAGCATCTCCATGAGCTCCTGAAACTGGCGCCCGGCCTCCGCGTCCATGAAGTCATAGTCGTTGAGGTCCTTGATGCGCCCGCCGACGTCCTCCGGCAAAGCTTCCAGCTTTTCCATGTTCTGCTGGGCGCGGTCTTCCAGGTTCTTGAGGAGGCGATCCTTCATGGCCTGGTCGAGGTCCTGTCCGGCCTCGGCGCCTCTCTGCCGGGCATTGTCGAGGCGCTGCTGGATGCCGTCGCGCTCGGTGTTGATGATCTCGTCGAGCCGCTTACGAATGTCCTCCATCATAGAGTCCAGCTTGTACTTCTTAAGCTGCTCCTGGCGGCGCTGCTGCAGCCGCTGCATGAGCTCCCGGAGGCTGGGCAAGCGCCGGCCCATGCTGTCCTCCAGGCCGTTCCGCTGCATGTTGCGCAGAGCCCGGGCCAGATTACCATCGGACATCAGGTTATGCTGGAGCTCGTCCATGAGCTTGTCAGCATCGGCTTCGAAGATATTCTGCGAGCCGTCCCATTCCGAATAAAGGTTACTTTCCATGATGCTGCCTGTAGATAGTCTTGCCTTCCATCCTTGTCTTATTGAGGCGCTTGTTGAGATGAGCGCCTTCAAGGACGAACTCGACCGCCGAGGCGAGCGCCTCCGGCGTTTCCTTATCCACCAGCTTCTTCACCGCCGGGGCCAGGCCGGGGACCTCCTTGGCATACTTCACGTAGGTCCTGGCAGGCATGGTGTCCGAGGTCTCCATATTAAAGCCATCGGCGAACCGGGCTATGACGGGGTCCAGGTCTTCGAAGGCGATGTGGCGGTTGAAAACGGAGAGGACGGCCCGGTTGGTGAGGTCGTTGATGATCTTGCCCTCGTCCTTGTCCTCGAAGCCTTCCATCTCGACCTTACCGGTGGTGGAAGCGACGATGTACGGCAGGTCGGTAATGCGGGGCACCGCCTGCTTCTCGCCGAGGGTGATGGCGCGGCGGATGGCGTTGGAGACGACGGTTTCCATGTTGGCGATGGAAACACGGACGCTGACGCCGGAGCGCTGCCCGATATCCGGGCTGCGCCGGGCCTGGTGGGTAATCTCGGCGATGATCTCTTTGATGTACTCCGGCACGAAGAAGGAGAAATCGACATCGCTGAAGCGCTGCCACTCCTGCTCGACGATGGCGATCTCATCGCGGGTGTTGACCGGGTAGTGGGTGCGTATCTGGGCGCCGAAGCGGTCCTTCAGCGGGGTGATGATGCGGCCGCGGCTGGTATAATCCTCCGGATTGGCGCTGGCTACGAGGAGGACATCGAGCGGCAGCCGGACGCGGTAGCCTTTAATCTGGATGTCCGCCTCCTCCATAAGGTTGAAGAGGCCCACCTGGATACGCTCCGAAAGGTCCGGCAGCTCGTTGATGCAAAAGATGCCGCGGTTGGTGCGCGGGATAATGCCGTAGTGCATGGTCAGCTCGTCGGAGAGGTAGCGGCCCTCGGCGACCTTGATGGGATCGACGTCGCCGATGAGGTCGGCGATGGTCGTATCCGGGGTGGCGAGCTTCTCGCCGTAGCGGTCATCTCGGGAGAGCCAGGTTATCTCGGTGGCATCGCCGTGCTGCTCGATGGTATCCAGACAGGACTTGCAGATGGGGTCGAGGGGGTTATCGTTAATCTCGCAGCCGCGGATGACGGGGACGACCTCGTCGAGCAATGAGACGAGGAGCCGCATGACGCGGGATTTGGCCTGGCCGCGCTCCCCGAGAAAGACGATATTCTGGCCGGAGATGATGGCGTTCTCCACCTGAGGAATGACCGTGTTATCATAGCCGATGATACCGGGGAAGACCGGCTTCTTTTCCTTTATCAGGGCTATCAGGTTCCGCCGTACCTCTTCCTTGACGGAAACCGGCTGATAGCCGGAGGCCTTCAGCTCGCCGAGGGTAGCCGGGCGTCGGGCCGTCGTGTCTTGTTTCCTGGTTGTTTTCAATGTTCCTTCACCGTGTTCCTTCGATTTAATCTGTTTACTGAAGGGGAATACCATGCCACGTGCTATTCCTCTACCTATACTATCAGACGGGTACGTGACGGCGGCTTGGGGGAAGGTCTCGAGAAATATCTTACAACAGCGTCAGGCCGGGGCCGGCGCTGTCCAGACAGCCATCGCATATCTTATGAGCCTGATACTCCGAGTATAGGCAGGGTTTTCAGCCGATGTCAATCCGGGCCGGCACAGGCTCGAAAGAATCCTGCACAGGGCAGGGCAAGCCGAAGAAACACGAACGCCCGGGGAAAAACCGGGCGCGTGGGCAATTTGTCAGGGGGACGTTCGGCCAAAGACGCTACGCCACCTATGCGCAAGCAGCGGTTCGTCCCGATGAGTCTGGAGGGTAATACCTGAACTTGATCAGCGTGTGGCGGCGGCCTTCGGCGAAGAACGGTGGAACACCGTACCGATAACAAGCAGGAGCAGGCCGATGACGAAGGTGACACCGAAGAACAGCAGCCCGAACCCGGACAGCAGGACCGAGAACAGGAGGCCGAGCACGATGCTGGCGACCATCGCCAGTATCCCTGCCAGGCGGCACATATCACAATTCCCGTAGCTTTTCATATTCCAGTCTCCTTCGTCCGTTACCGGGAACGCCCGGATAACACTTGGAATCAGGGTAGCACGCGAGGTGGACGGGCGGAATACGACGACATGTGTAATCACGCCGGGAGAAAATAGTGGGATTCGTGGAGATTTTCTACATTAAACCATGTAGTTACCCGTCGAGGGAGATAAGGCCGTGCTTGATGGCGTACTTGGTGAGGTCCGTCCGCCGGTGGAGGTTGAGCTTGGCCATGATATTGGAGCGGTGGGTCTGCACGGTGGCCGGGCTGAGGAAGAGCCGGGCGCCGATCTCCTGGTTGCTGTAGCCTTCCGCCACCAGTTTCAGTACTTCCTGCTCGCGGGCGGTGAGGCCGTCGAGGTTTTCCTTGTAGAGTCCGGTCTTCGCCTGCTGGAGGTAATCGACGAGCAGTTTCTTGGCCATCGTCGGGTAGAGAAAGACATCACCGCGGGCGACCGCCTGCAAGGCGGAAATGAGCTCCGAGGAGGAGCCGCCCTTGATGAAGTAGCCGGAGGCGCCCGCCTCCAGGATATTGAAGAAGTAGGCGTCTCCCTCGTGCATGGTGAGGATGAGGATCTTGACGTCCGGGTCGGCCTTCTTGATGAACCGGGTGGCATCCAGGCCGTTCATCACGGGCATGGAGATATCCATGAGCACGAGATCGGGCTGGAGCCTGGCCACCTGGTCGACGGCTTCCTGGCCGTTGACGGCCTCGCCGACCACCTCGATATCATCATGCGATCCCAGCAGGGCCTTGAGGCCTTCCCGCATGATTTCGTGGTCGTCCGCAATCAGGACCCGCATGAACCCGCTCCTTCCCGGCACCGGGCGGCACGGGGACTTTCCCCCGCCCTTTCGAGAGAATACAGACAATATACCACGATAAAAATGGAAACGCTATCTCTGAAAACAGTAAATCGAGCGGGATATTTTTTCCGGAAAGCGGTATCCTCTCCGGCTTGCGTCCGCGGCCATCATCGGTGTATATTCGGGGATACCACACAAAGAACTCCGGCGGTTTTTCACATGGCGGGAAAACGCCGGGGCCGCAAGAGGTCACAGCATGTCCGGACTGCTTCAGGGGAAACGCGCCGTCATCACCGGCGCCGGCCGCGGCCAGGGGCGGGAGATAGCCCTGGCGATGGCGCAGGAAGGCGTCAGGGTGGTCGTCAACGACCTGGGCGGCGCCACCGACGGCACGGGGGCCGACCACGGCCCGGCCGACGACGTGGCGGCGGAAATCAAGAAAACAGGCGGCACGGCCGTCCCGAGCTACGATTCCGTGGCGGACTTCGACGGCGCGGAACGCATCGTCACCACCTGCGTGGACGCGTTCGGGGGGATAGATATCCTCGTCAACTGCGCCGGCATCGGCGCGCCGAGCAAGGTACCGTTCTGGGAGACCGATAAAGAGACGTGGGACCGGCTCATCGCCGTCAACCTCACCGGGACGTTCAATACCTGCCGCCACGCCGCCGGGCACATGGTGAAACAGGGCCACGGACGGATCATCAATTTCAGCTCGCCGGCCTGGCTCGGCATGGTGGCCGGGGGCTACAGCGCCTCGAAAGGGGGCGTCGTCAGCCTGACCACCGCCCTCTCACAGATGTTCGAGATGGACGGCCACGCCGTCACCTGCAACACCATCATCCCCATCGCGGACACGCGGATGAGCCCGCGCCGCGGGGCCGCCTACCACACGCGGCAGTACGAGGCCGGCCTGCTGGGGCGGCAGCTCTACGAGGAATCGGTCGACCCGCCGGGCGCCGAGCACATCCCGGCGGTGGTGCTCTACCTGGCCAGCGACGAGGCGGCCGACGTCAACGGGCAGGTCATCGGCGCGTCGCGGGGACGGGTAGCGCTCTACTCGCGGCCGAAGGAGGCCAAGGGTCTCTACAAGGACGGCGTATGGACGCTCGATGAGCTGGTCCGGCGCTTTCCATCATCGCTGGGGCAGGACCTGCCGAAGACCGTCGGCTAGACAAAGGGGGGAACAGCTTGAAACTGGAAAACAAGATCGCGGTGGTCACCGGGGGCGGGGCCGGCATCGGGGAAGGCATCTGCCGATGCCTGGCCGAGGAAGGCGCGGACCTGGCCATCGTCGACGTGAACCGGGCCAACGCGGAACAGGCCGCCGCGGCCATGAAGTCCACGACACGGAAGGCGGCGGCCTTCGTCGCGGACGTTACCGACAGCGCGGACGTGGAGCGGGTGGTGAATGAGATACTCGACGCCGTCGGGCGCATCGATATCCTGGTGAACAACGTCGGCGGGGAGGCCCGGTTCTACGAGGAAAAGCCTGGCGAGCCGTACCTAGAGGAGAAGGAGTGGGACGATACCGTCCGCCTCAACCTCAAGACGACCATGCTCATGTGCCGGGCGGTGATGCCGCACCTCATCGAGCAGAAGAGCGGCAAGATCGTCAACATCGGGTCCATCGGCGGGCGGCCGCCGTCCGGGCGGGGCGGCGCGCCGAGCGGCATGCGGGGCCGGGGTACGGAAATTTCCCCCATGATGAGCTACGGTGTCGCCAAGGCGGGCATCATCCATTTCACCATGACGCTGGCGCTCCAGCTCGCGGAGCACAACATCAATGTCAACTGCGTCTGCCCGGGCGTGCTCTACACCCCGCTCTACGAACGGAGCGTACCCCGGCGCCTCCAGGCCACGCCGGGCGCGGAGGGAATGACGCCGCGGCAGTACTTCGATACCTTCGTCGCGCCGACGGTGCCGCTGCGGCGGGAGCAGACGCCGGAGGACATCGGCCGGGCGGTCGTCTTCTTCGTCTCCGAGGACGCGAAGAACATCACCGGCCAGACGCTCAACGTCGATGGCGGGATGGTGCCGGGCTAGACCACAGCGAGGAGAACAGCATGGAACTATCGAAGATACGCTCGAAGAACTGGGAGCTGAGGCAGGTGGGCGTCGTCGTGCGGGACCTTGACGAGAGCATCGCGCGGCTGGAGACGCTCGGCTTCGGTCCGTTCGAGGCGCGGGTGCTGCCGCCCGACCGCGAGGAGTGGTTCCGCGGCGAGCCGTTCCACGGTCCGGTGAAGATCAGCATGGCGGACTGGGGCGACACGCAACTGGAGCTCATCCAGCCGATGGGCGACGAGGGCCTGCACCGCGAATACCTCGACGAGAAGGGCGAGGGCATCCAGCACGTCATGTTCGCGGTGGACGATTTCGACAAGGAGACGGCCGAGCTCACCGCCAAAGGCTGCGAGGTGGTGCTCCGGGCCAACATGCCGACGGGACGGCGCATCGCCTACGTGGACCTGAAAACCGGCGGACTGTTCGTCGAACTGGTGCAGAAGGGGACGTAGACGCTACCGGCTGCCGGGCTGCACGAGCTCCACGACGAGGTCGGCGACTCCCAAATCCAGGTAGGCCACGCCGCCGCCACCCGGAAACTCGGAGGTCAGCATGACGCTGGAACCGGCGCCGGTGAGGGCCTCGACCTCCTGCCCGAGGTCCCTGACGATGAACCCGAGGTGCTGGATGCCTTCCCCTTTGGCATCAAGGAACTCCCGGTGGGGCGATTCCCCGGCGGTGGGCTGGATAAGCTCGAGCTCTACGTTCCCGATCTGCGTTATCTGAATGGTCACGTGCTCCGCGGGCACGAAGGGCTTACCCCGGAAGGTCTCCTTGTTCTCCGGCGGCAGTATTCTCGGCTTGAAGGGGCCGATGCCGAGAGCGGTCAGGCGGGCGATAGCCTGCTCCATATCCCTGACCACCACGCCGATGTGGATGAGGTGCTCGAACGCCGTCGGCTGTTTGTCCATGCTGTTCCTCCTGTACACTGTCGAATCGGGCGACCCCACTATACCACAAAGCCCAGCGGGACGGTCTTCAAGGCGTTTGTATTTTTCCGCCGGATGTCGCTAAAATAACGGCATCCCTTTAACAGGACGGGGCTGATGAAGTACACAATCGATATCGATAACGGCGGAACATTCACGGACGGGTTCTTCACGGCGCCCGGCCGCATCGAGTGGGTGAAAGTCGATACGACCCCGCACGACCTGACGGTCTGCTTCCTGA
Source organism: uncultured Dehalococcoidaceae bacterium (assembly GCA_964580635.1). Taxonomy (GTDB): domain Bacteria; phylum Chloroflexota; class Dehalococcoidia; order Dehalococcoidales; family RBG-16-60-22; genus DAOUEG01. Next base: position 1,434 of record CAZOMF010000061.1, on the reverse strand, counting down.
AATGCATCGAAGACGGTGCGGCCAAGTTCGAGGTCACCGTGCCGCAACTGCTCCGGGACACCGAGGCCATCCGCTTCTCCACGACCCACGCCACCAACACGCTCATCCAGAAATCCGGCCCACGGCTGGGACTCATCGTCACCAAGGGGTTCGAGGAGAGCCTGTATACCAAGAACGGCCAGAGCCCGGCGCTCGACACCATCATCAACCCGGCCATGGTCACCAGCATCGACCCAACCGACAAAGATGGCGAGCCGGACCGTGAGCAGGTGCGGGCCGCCATCCGGCAGCTGCTGGGAAGGGGCGCGCGGATGATCGTCGTCAGCCTGGCCGGCTCGCACACCGACCCCCGCGGCGAGCTCAGGGTACGCGAGATAGCGGACGACGACTATCCCCGGCACTATCTCGGCGCGGTGCCGCTGCTGCTCTCCCACGAGGTCAGCACCACCACCGACGAGGCCTCCCGCACCAACGTGGCCCTCTTGAACGCCTACTTTCACCCGGACATGGTGCGTTTCCTCTACAAGGCCGAAGACGACGTGCGGGCGCTCGGCTACCGCAAGCCGCTGCTGGTGACCCACGCCGACGGCGGCGTGGCGCGGGTAGCCAAGACGACCGCCATCATGACCCACAACTCCGGTCCGTCCGCCGGCATCATGGGCGTGAGCTACATGAGCCGGCACTACAACCTGCCTTACGTGGCCAGCCTCGACATCGGGGGTACGAGCGCCGATATCTCGCTCGTCATCAACGGCGTACCCGGCAACAAGCGGGAGACCGACATGGAGGGCATCCCGGTCAAGCTGCCGCTCATCGAGGTGTACCCCGCCGCAGCGGGGGGCGGCTCCATAGCCCGACCGGGGAAGAGCACGAAAATACAAGTGGGGCCGGACTCCGCCGGCGCGATGCCCGGGCCGGCCTGCTACGGGCTCGGCGGGACGGAGGCCACCTCCACGGACGCCTGCGTCGTGCTCGGTTATATCGACCCGGACTATTTCCTCGGGGGGAAACGGACACTCGACGCCGGGCTGGCCCGCGAGGCCATCCACGAGAACCTGGCCGAACCACTCGGTCTCAGCGACGAGGCATGCGGGCGGCTCGTCATGACGGCCATGGAGGATATCTGCGCTGGCGAGATCAGCCAGCTTATCGAAGCGGGCGGCTATAACCCGGCGGATTTCGTACTCTTCTCCTTCGGCGGGGCGGGCGGGACCTACGCCGCCGGCATCGCCGAGAAGGCAGGCATCCCCAAGGTCTACTGCTTCCGGTTCAGCTCCGTGTTCAGCGCCTTCGGCTCCTCCTGCGCCGATATCCTCCACACCTACGAGTCCCTGGCGCGTATCACCCTCACGCGGGACGCGGACGCGGCCCGGATGAAACAGTTCAACGCGGTCGTGATGGAGCTCCAGCAGGACCTGCTGCGGGACATGCGGG
>CAZOMF010000060.1:0-11739 GCA_964580635.1 uncultured Dehalococcoidaceae bacterium | reverse complement strand
GGCTGGCTCGCCCTGGAAGGCGGCGAGGCCTGCGGGGCCTACATCATCCTCATCCCGGAGTGCGATTACTCCATCGACCGCGTCAACGAGCTCGTGCTGGAGGGCCGCCGCGCCGGCACCCGCTACGAGATCATCGTGGTGGCGGAGGGCGCCAAGCCCGTCGGCGGGACGCAGGTGGTCAAGAAACCCGGCGTCAGCGTCTTCGGGGAGAAATCGCTCGGGGGCATCGGGCAGGTGCTGGCGGCGCAGATACAGGAAGCCACCGAGATAGAGACCCGCAGCGTGGAGCTGGCCTATCTCCAGCGCGGCGGCGCCCCCTGCGCCTACGACCGCCGCATGGGGCGGTACTTCGGCATCGCCGCGGTAGACCTCGTCGTCAAGGGACAGTTCGGGCGCCTGGTCTGCCTGTGCAACGGCAAGGTAAGCCACCAGCCGCTGGCGGACGTCTACGGCAAGATAAAGCACGTCGATCCGGACACGGAGTACGACCGGGAACGCTACAACGGCCGGCGTACCTTCTTCAATTCCAGCGAGAAAACTAAAACGGGACGGAAAGAGAGAGGATGAACGCGAACAACAACATCGATACCCTGATACGCCAGGCCGTTTTCGGCGACGACGCCGCGAAGCGGGCCGCCCGCAGCGAGATCCGCACCATGGCCGCCGACGCCGGACTCTACCCGGCCAGCATCCACGACCTCTACATGGCCGCCGGCAAGGGCGCCTACCAGGGCCAGACGGTGCCCGCCATCAACGTCCGCGGCATCACCTACGACGTCTCCCGGGCCATTTTCCGGGCCATCCTCAAGAACGACGCCCGCGCCTGCATCTTCGAGCTGGCCCGCTCCGAGATGGGCTACACGCTCCAGACCCCGGACGAGTACGTCGTGGCCGTGCTGGCCGCCGGACTCAAGGAAGGCTACTCCGGCCCGGTCTTCATCCAGGCGGACCACACCCAGGTGAACCTCAAGAAGTACGGCGCCGACCCGGAGAGCGAGCTGACCGCCATCCGGAACCTCGTCAAGGACGCCGTCGAAGCCGGTTTCTACAACATCGATATCGACGCCTCCACCTTGGTCGAGCTGGACAAGGGCTCGCTGGAGGAGGAGCAGGAAAAGAACTCCCGCGTCACGGCCGAGATGACGAAGTTCATCCGCGGCATCGAGCCGGAGGGCGTCACCGTCTCCATCGGCGGCGAGATCGGCGAGATAGGCCGGGGCAACAGCACGGTGGCGGACCTGGACGCCTTCATGAAGAGGTACCGGCACCATCTCGGCGAGGGTATCGAGGGCATTTCCAAGGTCAGCGTCCAGACCGGCACCACCCACGGCGGCGTCGTCATGCCGGACGGCTCGCTGGCCAAGGTCAAGATCGACTTCGAGACGCTCCGGGAGATGGGCAAGGTGGCCCGGGAGAAGTACGGTATGGGCGGCGCGGTCCAGCACGGCGCCTCCACGCTGCCGGACGAGGCCTTCGGGATGTTCCCGGACGTGCAGACTCTGGAGGTCCACCTGGCCACCGGCTTCCAGAACATGATCTACGACAGCAAGGCCTTCCCGAAGGAGCTCATGGCGGCCATCGAGAAGCAGATCCTGGCCACCTACGAGAACGAGCGCAAGGCCGGCGATTCGGACGAGCAGCTCATCTACAAGACGCGCAAGAAATCCTTCGGCGATTTCAAGAAGGAGCTCTGGGACCTGCCGGCGGCCGCCAACCGGACCATCATGCAGGAGCTGGAGGACCGCTTCGCCATGATGTTCCGGGACCTCAAGGTCACCAACACCGGCGACCTCGTCAAGAAATACATTAAATAATCCTGAGCCATTATCAGGAACCATAAAGGCCGGACAGTCTCTTGGAGACTGTCCGGCCTCGTATAATCAAGCCTGCGTAAAAGGGTGCGGCTTACTTTTTGCCGATGCGGAACATCTTCGTCCCACAGGAGGGGCAGACGCCCTGCGTGGCCGGCTTGCCGTTCTTCATGGTGATGGCTTTGGGGTCTTTCATCTGCTTCTTTGAGCGACACTTAACGCAATATGCTTCCATAGCTAACCTCCTTCCTTCAAAGGTATTTGTTAAACAATACCCCATTGAAACACTCCTGTCAAGCGTATTTCACGCCTGAAAACCACTTTTTTGTGCCTAGCCCGGACTTTAGGGTACTATGACCCCCTCAGTCTCCGCCCGAGACTGGCCGTTCCGCGCCCCCGGAAGCCTGTGGTATACTGGAACTGTAGCTGCCGCGAAGGGCACGCCAAAAGGACCACTCTCATAATGAAAAAAGTCGTTTTCGTTGACGGCCAGCACGGCACCACCGGCCTCCAGATACGGGAGCGCCTGGCCGCGCGGACGGACATCGAACTCATCGAGCTGCCGGAAGACCGCCGCAAGGACCCGGCCGGCCGCCGAGAAGCCCTCAACGCGGCGGACATCGTCTTCCTCTGCCTGCCGGACGACGCCGCCCGGGAATCAGTGAGCTTCATCGAGAACCCGGATGTCTGCGTCATCGACGGCTCCACCGCCCACCGCGTCACGCCCGGCTGGGTATACGGCCTGCCGGAGCTGAATCCGGACCAGCGCGCGCTCATCAAGAACTCCAAGCGCATCGCGGTGCCGGGCTGCCACGCCACCGGCTTCGTCGCGTTGCTCTACCCGCTCGTGGCGGGGGGCATCGTCGGGGCGGACTACCCGGTGACCTGCCACGCCACGGCCGGCTACAGCGGCGGCGGCAAGAGCATGATCGCCGCCTACGAGGACCCGGCCTCGCCGGACCATGTCCGCACGCCGCGGCCCTACGCCCTCACCCTCAACCACAAGCACGTGCCGGAGATGACGCAAGTCGTCGGCCTGTCCCGCGCACCCGTCTTCGCGCCGACCGTCGTCAACGTCTACAAGGGCGAGATCGTCTCCGTCCCGCTCCACATCCCCTACCTGAAAACGAAACTCGGGCCGGCGGAGGTGCAGGCCTGCCTGGCCGACTACTATAAGGGCGAGCGGTTCATCCGCGTCATGCCCTTCCCGGCGGACGCGCACCTCAAGAACGGCTTTATGACCTTCACCGACTGCAACGATACCAACAACCTGGACATCTTCGTGTTCGGCAACGAGGAACGCATTTTGCTGGCGGCCCGGTTCGACAACCTCGGCAAGGGTGCCTCGGGCGCGGCCGTCCAGGACATGAACCTCGTCCTCGGCCTGCCGGAGGAGACGGGACTGGCATGAAGACGGCGCGGTATACCCACCAGAAGCTGAACGAAGACGTGCTCGCCCCGAGCGGCTACTACACGCCGCTGGAGGAGACGAAGATCGAGCTCGACGGACGCGAGGTGCTGGCGGTGGCCAGCCAGACGGTCATCGAGGCCTCCTGCTGCGGCATCGCGGACTTCTGCTCGACGACGGTACCCGGCTACGTCGTCCGCTGGCACTACGAGCAGGACGCCCGCGGCAACCCCGTCACCGAGGTGGAGCCCATCGAGGACGACGCGACCCGGGAGCGGGTCCGGAAGGCGCTCCGCGGTCCCGGCTGCCGCGCCGAGATCGAGTTCTGGTAGGCTAGCCGCCGGTCTCGCGACGAACTCTGTCCGCGTAGGCAGCCATCAAACGCCGTGTCACCTCGCCCGGTTTCCCCTCATTAAAGGTGACCGTCTTTCCGTCCGTCAGCCGCACTGAGACGAGCGGCATCACCTCGATGACCGAGCTCGTGAAAAAAGCTTCGTCCATCCCAGATAGGTCTTCCGGCCGCAGCTCCGCCTCCTGGTACGGCACGCCAGTCTCCCGCGCCAGGTCGCGCACCAGGTCCCGGGTGATACCGGCCAGGATACCGGTATCGAGGGCCGGCGTCAGCAGCCTGCCGTCTCTCACGAAGAACACGTTGGTATTGCCGCCCTCGGCGATGGTACCGCGGTCGGAGAGCAAAATGGACTCGTCGAAGCCGAGCGCCGCGGCCTCCCGCCGCGCCATGACCGTCACCAAGTAGTTGACCGACTTGATGCCGGCCACCGCGGATTCCGCGCAGCGGCACACGGACGCAATGCACGCCCGGTAACCTCGCTCGTAGCGCTCCGGCGGGTAGCTTTCGAACGTCCGCGCGATGATGACGACGGTCGGCGGCCGGGTATCGCCCTCCCAGGGGAAGCCGGGCGCGTCGCCGCCGGTCACCGTGAGGCGCACCCGCAGGCCCCCGCCGCCGTTAGCCCGCACCGTTTCGCGGCAGGCGGCGGCCAAGTCCGCGTCCTTCAGCTTGGCGTCCAGCCCGATGGCGGCCGCCCCGCGCGCCAGCCGGGCCATGTGCTCGTCGAGCAGGAACAGCTTCCCGTCATAGGAGCGCATCGTTTCGAAAAGGCCGTAGCCGTAAAGAAAGCCCTGGTCGTAGACGGAAATCCGCGCCTCCGACGCCGGCACGAGGTCCCCGTTCACCCAGACAAGCTCGTCGCCCATCAGCGCTCCCCCTTCGGCGCCCGCAGGCGCAGGAAATTGGACAGTATCGCGTGGCCGGAGGGCGTCATGATGGACTCCGGGTGGAACTGGATGCCCTCGACGGCATCCCGCCGGCTGCGGACAGCCATGATGACGCCGTCCTCCGTCCGGGCGGACACCTCCAGGGAAGACGGCAGCGTGGCGGGATCGATGACGAGCGAGTGGTACCGCCCGCCGACGAGCGGTGATTCTATCCTCTCGAAGACGGTTTGCCCGTCGTGGTGTACGACCGATTCCTTCCCATGGGTGGGGTGTTCCGCCCGGACGATGTCCGCCCCGTAGACGTAGCCGATGCACTGGTGTCCCAGGCACACGCCGAGGATGGGAATTTTTCCCCGGAAACGCCGTACGACCTCGTTGGAGACGCCCGCTTCCAGCGGCGTGCACGGTCCCGGCGAGATGATGATATGGCCCGGCGCCAGCCGCTCGATGTCCTCCGCAGTAACGGCGTCGTTGCGGTAGACGACCGGCTCCTGCCCCAGCTCCCCGAGGTACTGGACGAGGTTGTAGGTGAAGGAGTCGTAGTTATCGATAACGAGTATCACGCCGGCAGCTCCACCTCCGTGTCCGCCGCCCCGGCGAGGGCCCGCATCATGGCGCGGCCCTTGTCGAGCGTCTCCAGGTACTCGGACTCCGGGTCGGAATCGTAGACGATGGCCCCGCCTACCTGGAAGCAGGCAACGCCGTCCTTGACGATGATGGTGCGGATAACGATGTCCAGGTCCGCGTCCCCGTCGAAGCCGATGTAGCCGAGCGAGCCGGTGTAGGGGCCGCGGCGCGTCGGCTCCAGCTCCTCGATGATCTCCATGGCGCGCACCTTGGGCGCGCCGGTGATGGAGCCGCCGGGGAAGGCGGCTTTCAGCAGGTCGACGATGCCCGTCCCCTCCCGCAACTGCCCGGTCACCGTCGAGGTGAGGTGGAACACGGTGGGGTACGTCTCCAGGATGGCGAGCTCCGTCACCTTGACCGAGCCGTAGCGGCACACCCGGCCGATATCATTCCGCTCCAGGTCCACGATCATGATGTTCTCGGCGCGGTCTTTCTTGCTGCCGAGCAGCGCGTCAGCCAGCGCCCTGTCCTCATCCGGCGTCGCGCCGCGCGGCTTGGTGCCCTTGATGGGGCGGGTCTCGACGCGGTCGCCGGTGAGCTTCAGGTACCGCTCCGGCGACGCCCCGACGATGCCGACGCCATCGAAGTTGAAGTAACTGGCGAAGGGGGCCGGGTTGATGGCGCGCAGGCGCTTGTACAGCTCGTAGGGAGGCACGGGCGCCTCGACCTGGAACCGCTGCGACAGGTTCACCTGGAAGATATCCCCGGCGCTGATATACTCCCGCGCCCGCCGCACCGCCTCCAGGTAGGCCGCGTGGGAGAAGTTGCCGCGGATGGCGAGCCGGCCGGTCGCGGGCGGCGCCGCGGTACGCGGCGCCGCCGCAGGGGACTGAGCAACAACATCCTTCAGCCACGCCAGTCGCTCGTTCGCCCGCCTCAGCCGGGCCGTCTCCTCCGTCTCCGGGAAACCGCTCGACAGTATATACGCCTTGTCGGTCACGTGGTCGATGCCGAGGACAACATCATAAAATCCCAGATAGCACTCCGGCAGTTGCAGATCATCGACGGTACGGGACGGGAGTTTCTCGATGAACCGTCCCAGGTCGTAGGAGAAGTACCCCACCACCCCGCCGCTGAACGGCACCGGCGCGTCCGTTTTCTCCAGCCGGTAAAGCGCCAGCAGCTCCCCGAGCACGTCGAAGGGGTTGCCGCGCCGTATTTCTTTCGCGTCGCCACGGAGCAAGGTGATCTCGTCGCCCCGGCTCTTCATGACCAGGAACGGCGCCGCCCCCATGAACGAGTACCGTCCCAGCTTCTCCGGGTCCATGCCGCTGTCGAGGAAGAAGCTGAAGGGACGGGGCGCCAGCGCGTCGAATACCCCGACGGCGGGCACGGGCAGCCGGATTTCCTCGATGAGCGGCCTGACAGGGGGCATGTCTCTCACTCTCATGCGGTATCATTGAATTATATACCGGACTCCCGCTGCCGGCCAAACGTGTCGCAGATACCGCACCGCCGCGCCGCTATGATAAAATACCGGTATGTCATCCCAGCAGCCCGGCGACCTCCGCCGACGCGACTACGTCAAGATCACCCTCTTCGGGTTCGGCCTCACGGCCCTCTACCAGAGCCTCCACACCATCGTCCTGCCCCTTCGCCTGCTCGATTTCGTCCCGGAGGCCGACAAGAACACCTACCTCGGCCTGGTGACGCTCTCGGGGCTGCTGCTGGCCATGTTCCTCCAGCCGCTCTTCGGCACCCTCAGCGACCGCACGGTGACCCGCTGGGGCCGCCGCCGGCCCTATATCCTCGTCGGCGGCCTGCTGGCCGCGCTGCTCATTCCCGGCGTGGGCCTCGTCGCGACCTACGCCCTCCTCTTCGTCGTCTACTGCCTGCTCCAGATCAGCACCAACTTCGCCCAGGGCGCCTTCCAGGGTCTCATCCCGGACATCGTCCCGGAGAACCGTCACGGCGTCGCATCCGGCGTCAAGGGCCTGCTGGAGATAAGCGGCGGCATCCTCTTCGTCTACCTCTCCAACCGCTGGATGACCAATTACTCCCCGGCCAACAACGGCGGCTTCTGGCTCATCCTGTGGTCGCTGACGGGGGTGATGCTGCTGGTCACCGTTATCACCGTGGTCGCCGTGCGCGAGCCCCACATCGTGAGCCGCGACTGGGGCGGCAGCATGCGGACCGCCCTGTCCCGCGTGTTCCAGCGCGACCTGCTGAGGAACCGCGGCTTCGTCTGGTTTCTCGTTTCCCGCGTCCTGCTCTACATGGCCTTCACCACCATCCAGCAGTTCGCGCTCTACTACCTCCAGGACGTCGTCGGCGTCAGCGACCCCGCCAAGGCCACCGGCGAGTTCGTCATCGTGGCGGTCGTCGGCATGATCCTCGTCGTCTGGCCGATGGGCTGGCTCTCGGACCGTATCGGGCGGCGCGTCCTCAACATGAGCGCCGCGCTCCTGGGAGCGGCGGGCATCGCCATCATCGCCTACGGCCAGGTCTACGCGTTCATCCTCGTCGGGGCCGGCATCATCGGGGTGGGGATGGGGATCTTCAACAGCACCAACTGGGCGCTCGCCACGGACTTCGCGCCGCAGGAGGACGGGGCGCGCTACCTGGGCATCGCCAATATGGCGACGGCCGGCGGGGCGGTGCTGGCGCGGGCCATCGGTCCGGTGATAGACTTTTTCAACCGGCACGGCCTCAATCTGGGCTACCACGTCATGCTGGGGGTGTGTCTCGCCTACCTGGTCATCGGGGGGCTGCTGGTGCTGAAGGTCCGGCCCGGGGCCGGGGCTCAGGCCGCTTCGCGCTGATTGACGATGCGGGTGAAGACCCAGGCGCCCAGCAGAAGCACGGCCAGGCTCACCAGGTAGGCCCACCAGGGCAGCTCCCGGAGCCACATCGACCCGAGGTAGGCAGCGGCGATGTAGGACACCGTCCGCCCCAGCCAGCAGGCGAGGAAGAAGCGCCACAGCGGCATCCGCAGCACCCCGGCGATGATGCCCACCACGTCGAAGACGAGCGGGAACACGGACAGCACGAACACCGCCAGCCAGCCCCACCGCTTGACCCACCGCTCCACGCTGGCGTACATGCGCCCGCCCCCGATGAGCCCGCGGCCGCTCCGCCCGAGCAGGTAGCCCGTCATCTCCCCGATGCCAGCCCCGGCGCCGCCGGCCAGCCCCACGAAGAGCGGCACCTGGAGCGTCGCGCCGAGCGAGGCGATGAGCGCCATGTTGCCCACCGGCAGCAGCACCGTCCCGTTGAGCACCAGGCTGACCACGAACACCCCGAGGTAGCCGTAGCCCTCCATGCGGTCGAGCAGGTCGGGCTGAGTGAAATAGACGATGAAGATGGCGGTGACGATGGCCACGACCAGCAGCAGGCTGAGGATGGGGGCCAAGTGCCGGAGGAACCAGGGCCGCCGCCTGGTCTCTTTGGCCGGGAGAGGATTGTCCGTCGTCTGGATGAGATCCACCACGTTTCGTACCGCGGCCGGCCTAGCCCCGCAGCGTGTCCTTGAGGGCTTCCACGGACTCCTCGCTCGTCACGGCGATGATCTGGTCGTCCGCCCCGAGGATGGTCGTCGCGGTCGGCACCTGGGCCGTGCCCTCGTGGGGGATGATGAGCGCCAGCTTGCTCTCGCCCGGGAACTTGAGGTCCCGCAGCGCCTTGCCGATATTGGGGGAGTCCGCCGTTATCTTGACATCGACGATGACCAGTCCCTTCTCCTCCAGCGTCAGCAGCTCGGTGACCGGATGGGTCGGCACCTCGCGCTCGATGGCCTCCAGGATAATGGTCGTGGTGCTCACCGTCACGTCCACGCCGAGCTTCTTGAAGAAGTCCGCGTTCTGCGGGTTGCGGATGCGGGCGACGGTCCGCGGTACGTTGTACTTGTGCTTGGCCACCTGGCAGGCGACGAGGTTGTCCTCGTCGTCCCCGGTGACGGCCACCAGCATGTCCGCGCGACCGGCGCCGACTTCCGCCAGCGTGGCCGCCTCGCAGCCGTCACCGCGGAAGCAGACGCTGCCGAGCTCGTCGGTAATCGTCTTGCAGATGCTCTTATCCTTCTCCAGCACGAGCACCTCGTGGCCTTCGTTGAGCAGGGCCTTGAGGAGGTAGTAGCCGAGGCGTCCGCCGCCGACAACGATCATATACATAGCGTCTAGCCCTCCCCTTCCGGCTTCTCGACCTTGTCTTTCAGGAGCTGGGCCATGACCTTGGTGGGGCTGATGGTCTCCAGCCCGAGCGCCTGGTACATCTCCTCGCGGAGGGGGTCGTAGATGCGGGAGAGCACCCGGGGCACGCTGAACACGTGCTTGGCTATCTGGCAGGCCATCACGTTGCGGTTATCGCCCTGGGTCACCGCCACGAAGATATCGCACTCCTCGATGCCGGCCTTCTTCATCGCCTCGGTGTCCATGCCGTTCCCGAAGAGCGCCGTCCCCCCGAAGGACGAGGGCAGCCGCCGGAAACTGTAGGTATCGCTGTCCAGCACGGTGACGTCGTGGCCGGCTTCGTCGAGCATGGCCGCCAGCCGGGCGCCCACGCGCCCGCAGCCCATGATAACAATTTTCATCGCTCTTCCTGATCCTGCCTTTCCCCGGGGCTACAGCTGGTAGAGCATCACCGGGCAGGGCGAGTTTTTCAGTACGTAGGGTATGACGTTGCCGAGGCTGAACTGCCCGAAACGCTGCTTGTAGGATATCCCCATGACGATGAGGTCCACGCCGCGTTCGACCGCCTCGTCCACGATAGCCGGGCCGACCTCGCGGGCCTGGAGCACGTCCGTCTCCACCTCATAGTCCTCTTCCTCAGCCACCTCTTCCACCTTGTCGAGGATCGTCTCGGCCTTCTTGAGCTCGGACTCTATTTCCGCATCGAGCGGCAGGGAGCGCTTGATGGCCACCACGGACACCGCCCACACCTTTCCCTTGGCTTTCTTCGCCATCTGACACGCCAGGCGCATTGTTTCTTCGTCGGCGTCGCTGCCGCGCACCGGCACCAGCACTCTCTTTGCTTCCATCTTCCTCAGTGCCTGTTTCTCATCGATAGTGCGTATTATAGTCCGAAACGGCTAATTCCTCAACCGTTACCCATGTGCCGAGGCAGTTTTATCTCCCATTCTTCGTAGGGACGTTTGCGCCGCTTCTTCATTACATAGTACACCGCCAGGCCGAGGGCCATCCACCCCAGGCCCATCCAGCGAGAGTACGGCTCCGTGATGAGGATGATGACCCAGATGGTGGCGGTGGCCGCCAGTCCCATGATGGCGCTGAGCGGCAGCTCCCGGCCCCGGAAACGGATGTTCCAGCCCAGCTTGAACGGCCGTTCCAGTTTCGGCTGCCGTACCCGCAGGCCGATGATCGAGGCGTGGGCGATCATGAACGCCAGCAGCGAGCCGACGGCATAGAGCGCTCCCATCTGCTTGAAGACCTCGGCGGTGAAGAAGCCGGGGATGAGCAGCCCGATGGCGATGAGACTGAACACGATGACCGCCATGTACGGCGTCTTGAAGCGGCTGTGGATGCGGCTCAGGAACGAGGGAACGAGCCCCTGCGTGCCCTGTGAGAACGCCAGTCGGGAGATGCCGATGAGCCCGGCGTTGGTGGCGATGAGCAGTATCGTGCCGGCCAGAATGGCGATGAGCGGCTCCAGGATGTAGTTGATGATCTCGTTGGGGAGGTTGGCGGCGATGCCGGCCACCGGGTCCCGCGCCCAGTCGGTCGCCAGCTGCTGCGGCGACATCGCCGAGAGGGACACCAGCGAGATGCCGGCGAAGATGACGAGCACCGCCACGATCATCATGATGAGCGCGCGGGGCACGCTCTTCTCCGGGTGTTTCGTCTCCTCCGCCATCTGGGACATCGTCTCGATGCCCGTATACGCTATCGTCGCCAGGGCGATGCCCAGGATGAGATTGTCCGCGGTCGGCCAGTTCTCGGTCATGGCGTGCCAGATGATGATGGGGTCGAAGAGCAGAATGAAACCGATGACGACGAGCGAGACCTGGGTGAGGATATCGATGAGCGTGGCGCCCACGTTGAGGAACGAGGTCTCGCGGACGCCCACGATGTTGATGAGCATCAGGAGCCCGACGATGCCCATCGAGGTCAGCGTGCCGAGCACCACGTTGTGCTTGAACGGCTCGAAGAAATACCCCAGGTACGGGGGAATGGTGAAGGCGGAGATGGAGATGGTCACGATGTAGCTCAGCATGAGCGCCCAACCGGCCAGGAACCCGGCCGTCGGGCCGAAGGCGTGCCGCGCGAAGCTGGCCGAGCCGCCCGCCTCCGGCAGCGCGGCCGTCCCTTCCGCGTAGGTCAGGGCGGTGAAAATGAACAGTACCCCGGCGATGCCGAGCGCCACCGGCGTCGCGCCGAGGGCCACCAGCGCCACGATGCCGAGCGCGTAGTAGATGGAGGAACCGACGTTCCCGTAGCCGGCGCTGAACACCGCCGGAATCCCCAGCACCCGCCTCAAGCGGAACCGTTTGATACGCCGGGGACGAAAGACCTTGTTACCGGGTCGTTCGCCGTACGCGGGGCGGTGGGCCTCAGGTTTGTTCATGATTCAGGCAACAATTCTATCACATCGTCGCCGGAATGCAAACAGCGCGTGTTCACGGCGCGGCAACTTGTGCCGCTGCGGCGGAGACGATATAATGAATGCTATCTGAAAGGAGACCGAGCCATGCCGTCCTAC
>CAZOMF010000059.1:0-11770 GCA_964580635.1 uncultured Dehalococcoidaceae bacterium | reverse complement strand
GGTCTCTAGCCGAGGCCGAGCAGCCGTTTCGCGTTGGCGGTGGTCGCCGCGGCTATCTCGTCCTCCGGCGTGCCGGTCAGCTCCACCACGATGCGCAGGGTTTTGAGAACGTCGGCCGGGGTGGCCGGGGGTTCGTTGCCGGTGCGGCGCTCGGTGAAGACGACCGGGCAGTCCGTCTCCAGCAGCAGACGGTCGAGCGGCGTCTCCCGCACCACACGCTGCATCTCCCGGTTGTAGGCGACCGCCGGGGTGACGGAGACGTAGTAGCCGGCCTCGATGATCTCCCCCAGCACGCTCGACGGCCCGGTGAAGGAGTGGAACACGGCCTTCTCCAGCCCGATAACGCCGGCGATGTGGACCCCGTCCTTCCAGGCGTAGCGGGTGTGGAGGAGGGCCGGCTTGCCGTGCGACTTGGCGATCTCGAGCAGCTCGGTGAGGACCTCCCGCTGGAACTCCTTGGGCACCTTGCTCTTGATACGGGCCATGTAATCGAGCCCTATCTCCCCCACCGCCACGGCGTTGACGATGTTCGCCTCCAGGTAGCGCAGGTTCTCGTCCACAGCGGCCGGTTCCAGGTTTGACGGGTACCAGCCGATGGCGGGATAGACGAAGCCGGGGTACCAGCCGGCCAGCTCCAGGGTACGGGCGTTGCTCGGCATGTCCATTCCCACCGCCAAGATGGCGCCGAGGCCGGCGGCCCTGGCGGCGTCCATGACGGTTTCGATGTCCTCGTACCCGTCGAGGTGGGCGTGGGTATCGATAAGCTCCATATCTCATTTCATAGTAGCACATCCGCACAACGGTTGCGGCGGACGGCCCGGCTGTCGCACAATAGGAGCATGACCCGGGTCTTCATGTTCACCGGCAAAGGGGGCGTCGGCAAGACGACCTGTTCCTCCGCCACGGCGCTGCGGCTGGCCGGCGAGGGACCGACGCTCGCCCTCTCCACGGACGCGACGCCGTCGCTCTCCCACATCTTCGAGCTCCGCAACCACCAGGCCGACGTGCTGCCGGACCTGCGGGTGGAGGAGATCGGCGAGAAGGAGATACGGGCGATGTGGGACCGCCGTTTCGGGCGCGAGGTGTACGAGGTCTTCTCCGCCTTCGTGGACATCGCCTACGAGCCGTTCGTGGAGTTCATGACGTCCATATTGCCGGGGCTCGGCGAGGAGTTCATGGTGGACCACATCCGGGAGCTGGCCGCCGGCGGGGAGTTCCGGAACATCGTCTGGGACACGGCGCCGCTCGGGCAGACGCTCAGTCTGCTGGCCACGCCGGCACTGCTCGGCGAGCACCTGCGCCTGGCGCCGCGCATCTACTCGCGGCTGCGGGTGGGCCGCCGCTCTCGCGAGCCGGTGCTGAAGATACTCAAGCGGTGGGAGGACCTGTCCGAGCAGAACATGGTGTTCCTGCGGGAAGAGGTCACCTTCACGCTCGTCGCCATCCCGGAGGCGCTTTCTGTTGAGCAGCTGGCCGGGGTGTTCGAGGTGATGGAAAAGTACGGGCTCAAAGTGGGGCGCATCGTCATCAACAACGTCGTCCGGGACGAGGACTCCGCCTTCACCCGGGCCAGGGCGGCCGAGCAGCGGGGTTACCTGGAGCACATCCGGGCCACCTACGGGCACCTGCCGGTCATCGAAATTCCGATGTTCCCGGGGGAGGTCAAGGGGGCGGCGAGGCTGCGGGAGGTCGGGAACTACCTCTTCGCGTAATTGCGCAACTGCGCATCCGCTCAGCTGCGGCGCGGCAGGCGGCGCTCCAAAGCGGCTTCCGGCACCCCGCGCACGGTCTCCCCGCTCTCGTCGAGACGCACGTCGCAGCACCAGACGTCCGGGTAGACGACCATCTTAACGAGGTCCGGCATCTCGTCGCGGGTGAGGCATCAGACCCTGGCCACCGTGCCGGTCATGCCGACGTACGGGACAAGGCGGCGGTCGGCGGCGGCATCGATGCCGGCAAGCGTCAGGATGGTGACGGAATCTCCTTCGTGGAAGCGGGCCTCTTCCATGCTCTTTTCCGCAGTTACGCAATCGCGCAGGTACTCGTTTGAGGCTAACTGACCACCTATAATAGACTCGGATTTTCTCCCATGTCAACGGGTATACCCCTTCGTGGTATAATGGCATGACCTCTCTTTCCCGTACGTACGCAGGAGGCACACCGCATGGAACCCCACCGCGAGGTCCTCTGGAACATCTCCAACGCCTGGATCATGTACACCCTGTCCGCACTGGTCTTTCTTTTCTTCTGCTATATCGTCTACGTCCACGCGCGGCGCTGGCGGGTCGGCCGCCGGGCCAAGTGGCCGTCCGGCTTCTGGCGGCGGCTCCGCGTCTATGTCCCGTCGGAGATCCGCAACCTGCTGTTCCACCTGAAGTTCTTCGGGGCGGACCCCAACGACCTGCGTTTCCGGGAAGCCTACGCCGGCACGATGCACTTCTTCATCTTCGGCGGGGCCGTCATCTTCACCCTCGCCACCGCCATGGACGCGTTCAGCCACTACGTGGTGGATTTCCTCCACGGCACCTTTTACCTGTGGTTCTCGCTCGTCACGGACGTCTTCGGCATTTTGGTGTTCGTCGGCCTCGGCATGGCGCTCTGGCGGCGCTACGTCTGGAAGCCGCCGCGGGTGGACAACCAGGGGGCGGACCTCACCGCGCTCGGGCTCGTTTTTATCGTCGTGCTGACGGGCTTCGTCGTCGAGGGCTTCCGCATCGCCGCCAGCGAGCTCCCCATCCATCCCTCGTGGTCGCCGTGGTCGCCCGGCGGCTACGTGCTGGCGCTCTGGTTCCAGCATTATTCCATGTCCTCCCTGCTGACGGCGCACGTCGTGTCCTGGTGGACCCACGTGGGCATCACGCTCGGGGCGGTCGTCTACGTGTCCGTGTACAACGGCCGGCTGCTCCATATCTTCTGGGACCCGGTCAACATCTTCTCCCGCAACCTCGGGCCGAAGGGGGCGCTTTCACCGCTCGACTTCGAGAACGAGGAGTTCTACGGCGCGGCCAAAATAGAAGACCTGAGCTGGAAACAGCTCCTCGATACCGACGCCTGCACCCGCTGCGGGCGCTGCCAGGACGCCTGCCCCGCCTACGCGAGCGGCAAGGCGCTCAACCCGCGCCAGCTTATTCAGAACCTCAAGCAGCACCTCTACGACGTCTATCCCGGCGTTTTCCGGCTCAACCCGGCCGGCGAGCGGAAGGAGCTGCTCGGCGAGGTCATCAGCGACGACGTCATCTGGGACTGCACGACCTGCCGCGCCTGCACGCAGGCCTGCCCGGTGGCCGTCGAGCACGTGGACACGCTCATGGACCTGCGCCGCGACCTCGCCATGGAGCAGAGCCGCTTCCCGGAGGCCGCCCAGGAAGCCCTGAAAAGCCTGAGCTCCCGGGGCCACCCCTACCGGGGCACGACCGCCACGCGGACCGACTGGTGCGAGGGGCTCGGCGTGCCGTTGCTGGGCGATGGGGCGAAGGCCGACGTATTGTTCTGGGTGGGCTGCTCCGCGGCGCTCGACGAGCGGACGATGAAGACAGCCCGGGCCACGGTCAAGGTCCTCCGGGCGGCCGGCGTCAGCTTCGCCATCCTCGGCGACGAGGAGACCTGCTGCGGCGACCCGGCCCGCCGCCTGGGCGACGAATACCTTTTCCAGACGATCTGCCAGGCCAACATCGAGCTGTTGAACAACTACGCAGTTGCGCATATCCTCACCCTCTGCCCGCACTGCTATAACAGTTTCAAGAACGAATACCCACAGTTCGGCGGGAATTTCAAGGTGGAACATCACAGCACGTTCATAGCGAAGCTCGTCGAGCGCGGCGTCCTGAAGCTCAAGCCAGGCGCCGGGACGGTCACCTTCCACGATTCCTGCTACCTCGGCCGCTACAACGGCATCTACCGGGAGCCGCGGGCGGTGGTAATGCAAGTAAGCGGTAACCTGGTAGAGATGGAAAAACGTCTTACGGACAGCTTCTGCTGCGGTGGCGGCGGCGGCCACATGTGGATGGAGGAGGAACCGGAGCAGCGGGTCAACCACCGGCGTGTGGACCAGGTGCTGGCCACCGGGGCGGGCACGGTCGCCACGGCCTGCCCGTATTGTTTGACGATGCTCGAGGACGGCTTGAAGGAGAAGGGCGCCGAGGAGACCTGCGCCGTGACCGATCTCGCCGAGCTGGTGGCGGACGCCCTGGAGGACGGGGCGTAACTCCCCCCGTACGTATATGAGCAGTTGCGCAAGAGCGCGGCTGCGCCTTCAGGGATTTCCTCAGTTCCTCATCGGCGCCGTAACGTAATCTGGTATTGCCGACATTCCGCAGTTGCGCATTTGCGGCGTAGCTTCCAGGCTCTTTTTACCCGGATGTACGTTCATATCACAGGTTTTTAACGCATTTACGCATCTACGGTTTTACGCATATACGTGTATGAGTGATTGCGCGATTACGCGTTTACGCCGCCGTCTTGCGCGGCAGCGCCACGACGGCCGAGCCGGTAACCGTCTTCCCGCCGGCGGGGTTCTCGATCCACAGCTCAAGTCGCAGCCGTCCCTCGCCGGCTTCCTCGTACTTACGGGAAACGCGGCCGTAGCAGAACAGCTCCTCGTGGACACGATTGATGCCCTTGTAGCCGCCATCGAGCTTGACGATACGTCCCCGCTCCCCCATCCAACAGGCCACCATGGTCGCCAGGAACGACAGCCCGAGCCAGCCGTGCACGATGACGCCCGGCAGGCCCTGCTGCACGGCGAAGTCCTTGTCGTAGTGGATCTGGTAGTAATCGTTCGACGCCGCAGCGAACTTTACCAGCTGCATGGTGGTCGGATACTTCACCCCCGGTTCCAGCTCCTGCCCTACCATCACGTCCTCGTAGTAGATCTGCTCACTCATGCTAGTACCTGATGTAGGTGTTCCTGCCCCGCACGGCCAGCTCACCGCGCTGGTTGGTCCAGGTGATATCGGTCACCAGGAAGAGACGGGGCCCGGCGGTCGCCTTGACGCGGGCCAGCCTGCCGATGACGGAAATGGTATCGCCGATGCGTATGGGGACGAAATATTCCAGCTCGCTCGAGCCGTTGAGCAGCCGCGGCAGCGGTTTGTCCGGCGAAAGTATCTCGTGGAGGAGGCTTTTCGGCGGCAGCGCGCAGGGGAAGGTCGGCGGCGTTTCGGTTTCCCAGCGGGGGTCGTCGTCCTCGATGGCCTCGCAGAACCGCCGCACCAGGTCCCGCTCAATTTCGTAGACGTCCGGCCCGAAGTCCCTGCCGGCAAGTTTTTCGAAAATCGCGGACGGTCCGTCGCCGGTCATTTTTCGTCCCCGGCCGTTTTCCATCCGCCGGCCCGCCGCCGGACAGCCCGGCAACCCCGCAATGCGAGCCTGTACGCGCCAGGATGCGATTTTAAGGGCCTCTCAGCTTTTTTACGACTCCTACTATTCAGCAAGCTTCAGCACCATCCTGGCAACGTTCTTTCCGAAGTTCCAGACGGTCTGCATCCCCTCCTCGTCGCCGTCCACCTCACCCGGCGTCCGGCCGATGGCGACGTTCCAGTAGGTCGACCCCGGATTGATCATGCCGTTGATATGGAACCAGAAGGAAAGCTCGGCGAAGGTGAAGTTCTTGCCGGCGCGGCGCGCCACCACGATCGGTCCCCCGACCTTGCCGGCGTAGGCCCCCCGGTTGGCGTAGCCGGCCCGCTCGAGCAGGCCCTTCACCAGAGCGGTCGCCGAGCCGTAGTAGACCGGCGAGCCGACGATAATGGCGTCCGCCGCCTTCATACGCTCGATGATGGGACGGCCGTCGTCCCGGATGGAGCACTCGCCCGGGTGTTCCTGGCAGTGACCGCAGGCGGTGCAGCCGGATATCTTCAGCCCGGCCAGCGGAATTATCTCCGTCTCAACCTCTTCCTCGTTGATGGCCTGGAGACAGTGGGCGACCAGCGTCTCCGTATTGCCGTGCTTCCGTGGGCTGCCCACGATGCCGATAGCTTTCATTGGTTTCCTCCTGAGTAAATATCATAGGTGGCGATATAGTCCGCCACGGCGGGCGGCACCAGGTGGTCGATGGGCCGGTGCCGGCGCGCCAGGTCCCGTATCTCCGTCGCATTGTAGTCCCCGACCGGGTCTTTCAACCTTACCACTTTGGCGGCAAGGCCGGGCAGTGACCGTTCCAGCTCCGTGTCCGGGGGGACGGGGAAGTCCGGCCGCGGCACGACCGCCAGCTTGCCGAGCGAGATGATGGCCTTCGCCTCGTGCCAGGCATGCAGGTACGCCAGGCTGTCCGAGCCGAGGATGAAGTAGAGTTCCGCCTCGTCCCCGTAGCGGCGGCGCAGCTCCCGCAGCGTATCCACCGTGTAGGACGGTCCGGGGCGGTCGAGCTCGATGACGGACACGCTCAACCGGTCCCGTCCCTCGACGGCGCGGCGCAGCATCATGAGGCGGTGACCGGGCGGCGTTATCGGGCGGTCCGGCTTCGACATGGGGGTGCCGGCCGGCACCAGCATGACGCGATCGAGCCCGAGCCCGTCGCGGGCCTGCTCCGCCATCATGAGGTGGCCGTTGTGGACGGGGTCGAACGTCCCGCCGAGCACGCCTATCTTCACGGCCTCACCACGTCCAGCTCACCTCGCCGCAGCGGACGGTATCGCCCGGCTTGATACCGGCCTTCTCGAGGTCCTTCGCGGCGCCCATGCGCTGGAGCTGGAAGGTGATCTGACGGCGCAACTCCCCGGCCCCGGAACCCGGCGCCACGTAGAGCCGCTCGAGCTCCGGCGCGTTCACGGTGAAGCTGCCGTCCTCCTCGCGGAAGAGCGAGTAGCGTTCCTGGCGCGGCAGCGGTCGAAATACCTTGATCTCCTCGGGACGCACCTCCCCGGCCGCCTGGAGTCCCCGGAGCTGCTCCCCTACCTCCGTTACGAGGGCCGGCACGCCGTCGCCGGTCGCCGCCGAGATATAGTGGGCGTGGACGCCGGCCTCGCGCATCACCCGGCGAAGCTCCGGCAGGCGGTCTTGCACGGCGGGCAGGTCCACCTTGTTGACGGCCACCGCCTGGGGCCGGGTGGCCAATTCGGGATCGAACTCGTGGAGCTCTCTGTTCACCTGGAGCATGTCGTCCACCGGCGATGCGGCGTCGCCCGCGATGACGTGGACGAACATCCGCGTCCGCATGGCGTGGCGCAGGAAATCGTGCCCGAGGCCGCGGCCTTCGTGGGCGCCCTCGATGAGGCCGGGTATCTCCGCCATCACGAATATTCCATGCCCGAATCCCACCACGCCGAGCACCGGTTCGAGCGTGGTGAAGGGGTAATCGGCTATCTTCGGCTTGGCCGCCGAGGCGGCCGCCAGCAACGTCGACTTGCCCGCGTTCGGGTAGCCGATGATACCCACGTCCGCGATGAGGCGCATCTCCAGTCCGATCAGGGCTTCCTCGCCCGGCTCGCCGCGCTGCGCAACGTGCGGGGCCTGGTTGGTCGACGAGGCGAAGTGCACGTTGCCGCGGCCGCCCTTGCCCCCGGCAGCCACGGTGACCGCATCGCCGGGCGCACCGAGATCCGCCAGGAGCGTGTCCGCGCCATTCTCGTCCCTCGTGGTGACGATGGTCCCCGGCGGCACCTCCAGGATATAGTCCTTCCCGCTCCGGCCGTGCTTCTTGCGGCCGGCCCCGGCCATGCCGGGCGCCGCCTTGAGCAGGCGCCTCTGCCGGTAGCGGCGCAGGTCGTCCACGGCCGCGCTCGCCCGGACGACGATGCCGCCGCCGTCTCCCCCGTCGCCGCCATCCGGACCGCCGAACGGCACGAACTTCTCCCGCCGGAAGCTCACCGAGCCGTCCCCACCATCCCCTGCCTTGACCATGATTTCAGCTTTGTCGATCATATAAGTCGTTCGTTACGTCAATAGATAGATTATACAACACTTGTATGATGATAAGGACAGCAGGAACACTAACAGGGAGACGTTCATGGGAGCTGCCTCCGTTATGTCGTGAAGAGCCTGACAACCACAAAACGACCCCGCCGGCAGGCTCGGCTGGAACCGCAAAAAAACCGCAACAATGCCCCCGGTCCGAGGCTGACGGCGCAATCGGTAAACGCCAAACCGGTTCAATGCGTCCTC
The DNA here is from genome assembly GCA_964580635.1 of uncultured Dehalococcoidaceae bacterium. GTDB lineage: Bacteria > Chloroflexota > Dehalococcoidia > Dehalococcoidales > RBG-16-60-22 > DAOUEG01. Next base: position 3,670 of record CAZOMF010000059.1, on the reverse strand, counting down.
CATGCCACCGGCAATACGACGGGATGGCGGAATGACGACACGGTTTCAGCATTGGCGAAACATCTTTAACGGGGTTTTTGAAGGCACAGGTCACCGGGAAAAAAGCGGCCGTTGTGGAAAAATTGAGGAAAGAAAGGGGAAAGAACAGGGCTAGTTGTTGAGGTGGTCGGCGCCGTTGGGGTTGAGGCAGCGCTGGATCTCGCGTATCTTGCGCTTGAGGTAGGGACTGGTGGCGAGGTGTTCGGCAACGAGCTTGCAGGCGGAGGTCACGGCGGCGGCGTCCCGGTGACCTATCTCGCGGCCGATCTGGGCGAGCGAGCAGTTGGTCTCCTGGCGGATGAGGTACATGGCAAGGCGCCGGGCCATCGAGGTCTCCTTGTCGCGCTTGCGGCCGACGATTTCATCGATGGAAAGCTGGAAACTGGCCGCCACCGCCTCCATGATGGAGGCCGGCGTCAGACTCTCGGCGGCTATCTCCTTGACGGAGACGTCCTCGAGGGCCTGGGCGGCGATGTCCGGCGTGGGCGTGACGCGGAGCAGCTTGGCGTAGGCGACCACCCGGTTGAGCATCCCCTCGATGGTACGCACGTTGGGCTGGTTGTCCCTGGCGATCATCTCGAGGACCTCGCGGTCGAGGCGGACGCCCTTCTGGAGCGCCTTGGACTCAAGGATAGCGAGGCGGGTCTCGAAGTCCGGCGGCTGGATGTCCACGATGAGGCCCCACTCGAAGCGGGAGCGCAGCCGCTCCTCGAGGAGGGGCATGGACTTCGGGGGCCGGTCGCTCGTCATGACGATCTGCCGGTTGGTGTTGTGGAGCTCGTTGAAGGTGTGGAAGAAGCTTTCTTCCGTCTGCTCCTTGCCGGAGATGAAGTGGATATCGTCGATGAGCAGCATGCCGATGCTGCGGTACTTGGCGCGGAACTCCTCCGTCGTCCGCTCCCGGAGGGCGGTGACGAACTCGTTGGTGAACTGCTCGGCGCTCGTGCAGATAACGTTAATGTGCCGCGAGGCCGCTTCCCGGCCGATGGCGTGGAGCAGGTGGGTCTTGCCGAGCCCGGCGCCCCCGTGGATGAAGAGCGGGTTGTAGCTGTGTCCGGGGGTCTGGGCGACCGCCACGGCGGCGGCCCGGGCGAGACGGTTGCCGGGCCCCTCCACGAAGGTATCGAAGGTATAGTGGGGGTTGAGGCGGGTGAAGCTCGGTTCCGGCTGGGGCAGCGAGGCCTCGCGGGAGGGCCGGTTCCGGTCATGCCCGTTCACCCTGAAGGAGATGATCACGCCCGGTCCGGTGACGCCGAGGAGCACCTTTTCTATCAGCGAGCGCTGGTTCTTCTCAAGGTACTCGGCGGCGAAGGTGTTGGGGACCCCGATGGTGAAGACGTTATCGGCGTAGGAGAGGCCGGATGTCTTCTTGAACCAGGTCCGGAAGTTAGGGCGGGACACCTGGACCTGGATTTCGCCGAGGGCGATATCCCACAGTTCCTGAGGCGTCCGGGTGCGGGTCGTTTCCATGGTCAAGCGCCTGCTTACATACCGTAGCAGGCAACAGAATCCCCCCCATCTGTTACAAAGTACAACAGTACGACGTATGATTATGGAATCCCCGCCGGTCTTGGCGGGAACGAACTTTGTACGTGTCGGTCGTCAGGTCGGCAACACCACCTAGCATATACCCGGGGTCGAAGGAGTGGCAAATGAAAAAAGGGCCGGTTATCGGCGGTCGGGCCGGAACGACTTCCGCGGCAGGTCTCAAAACCTGCCGTTTCCGCGTTTTTCCGGGGGTCGCCATCGTATAAAGTCGGGTTGTCGGGAAAAAATTAAAATGTTAAAATTTCCACGTCTGGAGGCCGTGGTGCGCATCGTATTTCTCGGTTCCCCCGCCTTTGCCGTCCCCTCGCTGGAAACGCTCGTCCGGGACGGGTACGACGTGACGGACGTCTTTACCCAGCCGGACCGGCCGGCGGGCCGCGGCCGCGCCTTGCTCAAGCCCGCCGTCAAGACGGCGGCGGAGCGGCTCGGGCTGCCGGTGCACCAGCCCCCCAGGATCAGCGCCCCGGACGGCTTCGCCCTGCTCGCCTCCTGCAAGCCGGACGTGGTAGCCATCTGCGCCTACGGGCAGATACTCTCGAACGAGGTCATCGACCTGCCCCCCCGGCAAACGGTGAACGTCCACTTCTCCCTGCTGCCGCGGCACCGCGGCGCTTCCCCGGTGGCGGCCGCCATCCTGGCGGGGGACGCTTTCACCGGGGTGACCGTGCAGCTGGTGCGACACAAGCTCGACACGGGACCCCTGCTGGCCGCGGCGAGCGTGCCCATCGCCGACCATGATACCACGCTCTCCCTCCTGGAGAAACTGTCCGTCATCGGGGCGGACCTCCTCAGCGAGGCCCTCGGCGGCTGGCTGCGCGGCGAGCGCGAGCCCCGGCCCCAGGCCGAGGCCGAACAGACGTATTTCAGCCAGATACGGAAAGAGGCGGGGCGCGTCGACTGGACCCTGCCGGCGGTCACGCTCTGGCGGCAGGTACGCGCCTACCACCCGTGGCCGGGCAGCTTCACGACCTGGCGGGGCCAGACGCTCAAGCTGCTCGCCGCCCTCCCCCTGCCCGGGGGAACGGAGGCGCCCGGCGCCGTCGTCGCGGCGGAAGGCGGCCTGGCCGTCCAGACCGGCGAGGGACTGCTACAGGTGGCGCGCCTCCAGCTGGCCGGCAAGCGGGAAATGACCGCCGCGCAGTTCCTTCACGGGCAGGCGGATATCATCGGCGAGGTCCTGCCGTCCTAGCCGTACGTGGACGCGGCGCTTTCCGGACGTTATAATCAAGACAAAAAGGAGTACACATGCCGGAACGGGACGAACGCCTTGGGGAATTCGACGCCTTCGTGGAGCTCATCGCCCGACTGCGCGCCCCGGACGGCTGCCCCTGGGACCGGGAGCAGACGCACCGGAGCCTGCGGGAGAACCTGCTCTCGGAGACGTACGAGGTGCTCGAGGCCCTCGACAGCGGCGAAGCCGCCGCCCTGCGGGAGGAGCTCGGCGACCTGCTCCTCCAGATCGTCCTCCACGCCCAGATAGCCAAAGACGAGGGAGAGTTCGAGATCAGTGACGTCGTCCGAGACATCGCCACCAAGATCGTAAACCGTCACCCGCACATCTTCGGGGACGCGAAGGCGGATACGGCCATACAGGTCATGGCGAACTGGGAGAAACTGAAAAGGACGGAGAAGCCGCACCGCCAATCTGTGCTGGAGGGCGTCCCGAAGGCCATGCCGGCGCTCGCTTATGCCTACGAGATATCCCGCCGCGCGGTACGGGTCGGCTTCGAGTGGCCGGACCTCGACGGCGTCCTCGACAAGCTGGCCGAGGAAGTCCGGGAGATAACCGAGGCCACCGACCGCGAGGAGAAGGAGCTGGAGTTCGGCGACCTGCTGTTCACGCTCGTCAACGTGGCCCGGTGGCAGGACATAGATGCTGAGGCGGCGTTACGACACGCCAGCGGAAAGTTTTTCACGCGGTTCGCCTACATGGAAAAGCTCTGTCGCGAACGGGGACTTGATTTCGCGTCGCTCTCGTTAGGAGAAAAGGACGCGCTCTGGGAAGAAGCCAAGGAAGGCACCAGAGAATGAAGTGGATGGTCGGGGCGAGTGGATTCGAACCACCGGCCTCCGCGTCCCGAAC
>CAZOMF010000058.1:0-11800 GCA_964580635.1 uncultured Dehalococcoidaceae bacterium | reverse complement strand
TTGGCGGTGAAGGCGGACATCATGGACGGGCTTTTCATGCCGCCGAAGAAGCCGTGGAGCGCCCGGACGAGCCCGAGCTCCAACGGTAGCCGTACCAGCGAGTAGCCGAACAGGCAGACGGAGCTCCCCGCCATGCCGATGATGAGCGGTATCCGGTAGCCGATGCGGTCGATGAGCCGCCCGGAGAACAGGTTGGTCGGGGAGTTGATGATGGAGTACAGCCCGACGATGAAGCCGACCGTTCCCGGTCCGACGTTGAGCGTGGCGGCGTAGAGGGCGATGACCGGGACGAGGATGGTGTTGCCCATGAAGTTGATGGAATTGAGGATAGACATAATGAACAGATTGGGCGTGGTGCCTTGGGGTTTCTGTTCCATTATGTTTCATCTTAGCATGAAAGACGCCGCATAATACAGCCGGGCGCCGGGTGTGCTACAATAGGGCGATTCCGTCATCCGGGGAGACCGCCGTGGACCTGACCTCGACGCTTCATTCGAACATCGGGCGGAGGATGCTGCTGCTGGCCGCGGTCAGCGTGCTGCCGGTGCTGGTGGCGCTGGCGGTGTCCGGCTGGATGACCGTCCGCGAGAGCCAACGCTGGCTCGGGGAGGAGCGGCAGTTCCTGGCGGAATCGGTCGTTTCTCACGTGGACTACGTGCTCCAGGAGAACGAGCAGCGCCTCAGCGACGTCCAGTTCGCGCCGGGTCTCAACATCGCCGACAGCAACAACGAACCGGAGCGGACCGCGCTTCACGCCGCCTACCTCGGCTCCCTGTTCGATACCGTGTTCATCACCGATCGCAGCGGCGAGGTCCTGCTCGTGGAACCATCGCGCCCGTCGTTCGTCGGAACGGACCTGAGCGGCGTGGCCCCCATCGCCGAGGCGCTCTCCATCAACCGCATCGTGATATCCGACCTCGTGCCATCCGGCGCTGGCGAGGACGTCTACATCGTCTCGCCGCTGCGAAGCGTGAGCGGGCAGCTCATCGGCCTGGTGGCCGGGACCCTGGACCCGACGGCGTCGGGGCTGGGCGGCCTCATTCCGATGTTCCAGATGGGACCCGGCATGGCTATCGACGTCGTGGACGGCGGCGGACAGGTCATCGCCAGCAGCGACCCCTCACGGTTGCTCGGAGCGCTCTCGAACGAGGACAAGGGCCTCGTGACGACGGCCGGGCTCGATGTCACCGGCATCGCCTGGCAGGTGGCGGTGACCCAGCCGACGAGCACCGCCTTCGCGCCGGCCCAGGAGCTGGGCTATACCTTCCTGCTGGCCGGGCTGGCCTCCGTGGTGCTCGTCTTCTTCCTGAGCCTGGGCATGGCCCGGAGCCTCGTCAACCCGGTCCGCCGCCTCAATAAGGCGGCCCAGATCATCTCCGGGGGCAACCTCGACCAGCCGGTGCCGTCGCTGGGCAGCGACGAGATAGGCGAATTGAGCCGCAGCTTCGATACCATGCGGGCCGAGCTGCGCCGTTCCGTCAACGAGATAAACGAATGGAACCGCCAGCTCGAGGAGCGTATCGCGGAGCGCACCAAGCAGCTCCAGGCCTCGTACCGGGAGATCGAGGCCAAGGACGCCATGCGCACCCACCTGCTGCAAAAGGTGCTCATGGCGCAGGAGGAGGAGCGGAAGCGGGTGGCCCGGGAGCTCCACGACGAGACGACCCAGTCCATTTTGGGTCTTTCCATGCGGCTGGAGGCCGCCGCCGCGCTGCCGGACACGGAGGTCGGCAAGATAAAGGAGCTCGTCAACAACGTGCGCACGCTGGCGGTGACGACGCTCGACAGCGTCCACAAGATAATCTTCGACCTGCGGCCGTCAGTGCTCGACGACCTCGGCCTGCTCTCCGCCATCCGCTGGTACGCCCAGAACCGGCTCGAGCCGCGCGGCGTGAAAACGCTGGTGGAGGTCACCGGCGAGGAGCGGTCGCTACCGCCGCAGCTGGAGATAGCCCTCTTCCGGGTGGCCCAGGAGGCCATGACGAACATCGCCCGCCACGCGGAGGCGAAGCACGTGTTCATCACCGTGGAGTACCTGGACACGCGCATCGCGCTGGAGGTGGAGGACGACGGGCGCGGGTTCGACCCGGCCGTCCGCGCCGAGCACCCGAGCGGCCTCGGCGTGGGCCTGATGGGCATGCGGGAGCGGGTCGAGCTGCTCGGCGGGAAGTTCGACCTGGAGTCCCGGCCCAAGGGCGGCACGCGCATCCGCGTGGAAGTACCGCTGGCATAAGGAGGCGGACCGATGGACAAGATACGGGTACTCATCGCCGACGACCACGCCATCGTCCGGGAGGGCATCCGGCTCATCCTGGCCGCCCACGAGGACATCGAGGTCGTCGGGGAGGCGCAGGACGGCCTGGAGACCATCAGCCGGGTCAAGGAGCTGGAGCCGGACGTGGTGCTCATGGACATCGCCATGCCGGGGCTCGGGGGGCTGGAGGCGACCATCGAGCTGGCCAAGACGGCCCCGGAGAGCCGCGTCCTCGTCCTCACCCAGTACGATGACGCCGAGTATATCTACCGTTTCCTGCACGCCGGGGCGGCCGGCTACGTCCTCAAGAAGAGCGTGGGGAGCGATCTGGTGTCCGCCATCCGCGCCGTGGCCCAGGGGAAGTCGTTCATCGATTCCATGATCGCGGACAAGGTCATCCGCGGCTACCTGGAGCCGGAGGCCACCACCGACCAGGGCTTCTACGACCGTCTCAGCGACCGCGAGAAGACCGTGTTCAAGCTCATCGCCGAGGGGTACACCAGCCGCCAGATAGCGGATACGCTCGTCCTCAGCATCAAGACGGTCATGACCCACCGGGCCAACATCATGGAGAAGCTCGGCATCCACAGCAAGGCCGAGATCATCAAGCTCGCCATCCGCCACGGGCTCATCCAGCCCGACCCCTGAACCCCTTTCCGGCCGTGACACCTTACTTCATGCCCTACCCGGGTATCAGTCTTTTTACCGATGCGCGCTACACTGTTTGCCCGACCCGTTTCAGGCATTTCCCCGATACCCTCCGGGCGTAGTCAGGCCTATCATGAAAGTGACGGCGGGAACCACCGCCGCCCGGGAACCAAAGGGAAGGAGTGAGGATCATGAAAACCTACAAGGGAACGGAAAAAACTACCAGGGGAAGCTACCTCAACCTGAAGAAGTGGGACTTCGCGCAGGTGGAAGCGGACGACGATGTGCTGCCCGGCGAGGCGAACGTCAGCTACCTGAAGGTACCGACGGCGCTGGCCATGGTGGCCGGACCGCTCACCGGCCTGCTGTTCCTGGTCTTCCTGCCGTTCATCGGCATCGCGGGGTTCTTCGGTTTCCTCGGCTACAAGGCGTATGCCGGGGTCAAGGCGCTCGGAGTGCGCATGGCGCAGTCGGTCGTTACTACCCCACAACCCGGCGAAGCGTACTTCACCAAGGAAACCAAGGGCAGCGATGACCATCACGAGGCGGACGAGGAGCTGACCGCTCTGGAAGAGGAAATCGCCCGCCGCAAGCAGGATGAGACCGACGATGCCGGGAGCTAACCCGGCATCGTCCCGTTGAAAAACGGGGAGTAATCCCGCCGGAAACCGGTCGTTTGCCCCACCAAGCTGATTGTGCTACAATCTAGCGGATACGGTGAAGAGCCCCGGCCCGAGGAGTCTCGTAGTGAAGGGAAAACATCACCAGAATCACCGGTACGCATACATTCTAATCCCGGCCATCGCCGCAGTCGCCATCCTGGCAGCCGTGCTGTTTACCGCCGGAGCGGCGGCCCAGGACAACGCCCCGCCGATACCCCACCCCAGCGTGAACCGGCAGCACTGCACGGTATGTCACGGCCAGAACGGTATTTTACCGTACCCGGCCAACCACGTCGGCATCGATGAAGCGTTCTGCCAGAACTGTCACCAGCAGGCCACGCCGCCGGCCCTGCCCCACGAGACCGCCGAAAAGGCGGACTGCACCCTCTGCCACGGGCCGAACGCCGTCCTGCCGTACCCGGCGGACCACGCCAGCTTCGTGGACCGCTGCCTCGACTGCCATCCCACCTCCGACGTGAAGACGCCGGCCGTCCCCCACGATACGAAAGGCCAGGAGGCCTGCCTCGTCTGTCACGGCCCTGACGGGTTCATCCCGGAGCCGCCCAGCCACGAGAACTATCAGGAAAGTATCTGCCTGCTCTGCCACGAGGTCAGCGTGACCTCCACGCAGCCCGGCGGGGGCAACCCGATAGCCATCACCAGCGACGATTGCATGAAATGTCACGGCCAGCCCGGACTGAGCATGACCCTGGATGACGGCGAAACGCTCTCCCTCTACGTGGACTCGAGCGTCTGGATGAGTTCCGTCCACGGGGACAAGCTTAACTGCACGGACTGCCATACCAACATCACGACCTTCCCTCACGAGACTTGGGACATTCCCAGCAAGCGCGCCTACAGCATCTCCCAGTACGACCTCTGCCGCCGCTGTCATTTCGATAACTATACCAAGACCCTCGACAGCATCCACTACCAGATTTTCTCCGGGGGCGACCAGGACGCGCCGCTCTGCACGGACTGCCACGGCGCCCACGATATCACCGCCCTCTCCGAGGACCGGCGGGCCATCTCCCAGACCTGCGCCCAGTGCCATCCGAATGTCTACAACCAGTACATCAACAGCGTCCACGGCCAGGCCCTCCTCACCGAGAACAACTACGACGTTCCCGTCTGCACGGACTGCCATACCGCGCATACCATCCAGAACCCGACTACCGCGTCCTTCCGGCTGGAGTCCGTCCAGATCTGCTCCAACTGCCACAGCAACGCCGCGCTCATGAAGAAGTACGGCCTCTCGACCAACGTGGTCAAGTCCTACCTGGAGGACTTCCACGGACGCACCGTGGCGCTCATGACCAAGGAGAACAAGGACATCTGGGTGCAGGAAGCGGTCTGCACGGATTGTCACGGCATCCACGATATCCAGTCGGTCAACAGCCCGGACTCGCCGGTCATCAAGGCGAACCTGGAGGCCACCTGCGCCAAGTGCCATCAGGGCATCACCACCAACTTCTCCGGCGCCTGGCTTGGTCACTACGAGCCGACCCTCCACAAGTTCCCGATGATCTTCCTGGTGCAGTGGTTCTACAAGATTATGATTCCCTTCGTCCTGGTGGGGCTTTCGCTCCACATCCTGCTGGACCTGTGGCGAAGGATAACCAACCGTTAAGGGGGCGCTCATGACAACCGCCGAAGCAATCAAACCTGTTACCAAAGCCAAGGACGATATCATGCGCTTCGTGCTGCGGCAGCGCCTCGAGCACATCATCCTCATCATCCTGTTCGTGGGACTGTCGGTGACCGGCCTGGCCCAGCGGTACTCCACTTCCGGCTGGGGCGAGTGGATCATCATCAACGTGGGCGGCATCGAGTTCCTCCGGCTCATCCACCGCATCTTCGCCATGGTGTTCGTGGCCCAGTTCGTCTACCACATCGTGTTCGTCTCCGTGATGTACTTCGGCAAGCACCAGAAGTTGACCATGGTGCCGACGCTCAAGGACTTTCAGGACGCCGTCGACGAGATGCGCTACACCTTCGGCTTCAAGGACCAGCCGCCGAAGTTCGAACGCTTCGATTACCGGCAGAAGTTCGAGTACTGGGGCCTGATGTTCGGCAGCACCGTGCTCATCGTGACCGGGTTCATCCTGATGTTCCCGGTGGCCTTCACGCACGTCCTGCCGGGCCAGTTCGTGGCGGCCGCCGTGGAGTTCCACGGGTTCGAGGCCACGCTGGCGGTGCTCACCATCATCATCTGGCACCTGTACGACGTCATCTTCCGGCCCGGCATCTTCCCGGCGGATACCACCATATTCACCGGTCATATCTCCCGGAAGCGCATCGCCGAGGAACACCCGCTGGAGTACCCGGACATCGCCGCCGAGGAGCTGGCCGCCGAGCACTGCGCGGAACCGGCGACGACGCAGGAACCCGACGCGGCCTGACGCGGCGACCGCACCATGGCGTTCTTCACATCGGGGGTAGGACAGTATCTTTCCCAGGTACTGTGCTATTCATTGCTGTCCCTGATCACCCTGGAGACCCTGCTGGCCGGCTGGCGCGTCATCACCACGAGCGTGCAGCTGCGTTTCCGGCTGGCGGCGCTGCTGCTGCCGGCGGCGGCGCCGCTCGTCTTCCTGGCGTGGTCGGGGCTGCGGACGGAGGCCTCGTTCCAGCAGCAGACCGCCTTCTTCGATATCGCCACCTGGCTCGGGCAGGTACTGTTCTGGAAGATCGCGCTCTGGCACGTGCTGGCGGCCGGCCTGGCCGTCACCACCGGGATTTTCATCGTCAGGGAAGCAGTGCCGACCGGGCGCCACTATTTCCGGCGGTCACCGGCGTACCCGGTGCTGAAGGAGGGGACCGCCCCGGTGCTGGAGGCGGCGGTGGCGGAACAGAGCCGGGCGCTCGGCATCAAAGCGCCGGCCATCCACCTGGCGGCGGAACGGACGCCGCTGGCCTATGTGAGCGGCGGCCGGCGTCTCGTCGTCTCGGAGGGGGTGCTGGCGCTCCTCGACGGGGACGAACTGCGGGCGCTCGTCGGGCACGAGCTGGCGCATCTCTCGCCCCGCGTCCGCTGGACCGGCGGGCTGCTGCTGGCGCTGCGCTGGTTCCAGTTCTACAACCCGCTCGCCTTCCCGGTCCACCACCGCGTACGCCGGGACCTGGAGAAGTGGTGCGACGACATCGCGGCGGAGCTGACCGGGCGGCCACTCGGGCTGCCGTCAGCCTTGCTGAAGATCAACCGGACACTGGCGCTGAACGGCCGCGGCCGGGCGCGGGCCTGGGCCGGGGCGGCGCGCCTGGAGCACGAGGCCAACCTGGACGACGTGCGGGAACGAGTGCGGCGCAGCCTGCGACGGAAAACGGCCGTCCCAGTATTGTTCCCCAACCTGCGTCTCGGCATGGCCGCGCTGATGCTGCTCGCCGTGCTGTTCTTTATCGTTTAGGAATGAAGGGATAGTTGAAAAAACTGCTGAAAGAGCTGCCGCGGATCGTATTGCTGCCGGCGTTCCTGCTGGGAACGATAGCGGTGGTGCTGCTGCTGGTGGGGGCCTGGCAAAACGAGCTCCACCCGACGCAGGCGGGACCGCGGGTCTATTCCACCGTGGCCGCGGCGGAGGCGGACCTGGGCTTCACCCTCAGCGTGCCCACCTACTTCCCCAGCTACCTGTCATGGCCGCCGGGGGACATCTCGGCGCCGTACTACCCGTACCCGGCGGCGGAGACGGTCTACTACTCTCCCTCCGGCGCGATGGTGCTCTCCGTCCTCCAGGTAGAGCTCGGCGAGGGCGACATGCCGGCGCTCAAGTCCCGCATCAAGACGGTGACCCGGGAGTCCGATTTGAACCTGGACAACGTCCGGGGGACGCTGGTGACCGGCACCGGGACGGACGGACAAATGCTGAACGGCGCGTACTGGTCCTCGGGTGGTTTCTACTACGAGGTGGTGACCAGTCGCGCCGTCCGGGACCTGCTGACCATGGTCAGCAGCATGCCGTGATACGGGACTACATATCCAGGCTGATGAGGCCCTTCCGCATGGCGAACTTGATGAGCTCGGTGCGGTTGTGGATGTCCAGCTTCTCCATTATCTTGGTGCGGTAGCCGAGCACCGTCTTGAGGCTGATGACGAGCATGTTGGCGATCTCCTGGCTCGTGTGCCCCTCGGCGATGTGCCGCAGGATGTCCCGCTCGCGGGTGGTGAGTTTATCGAACGGGTCCATGCCGGTATGGCGGCGGTAGTCCTCGATGAGCGCCGTGGCCACCGACGGGTGCAGGAAGGAATCACCCCGGTAGACGGACCGGATGGCGGAGACGAGCTCGGAGCCGAGCGCCTTCTTCGGCACGAAGCCGGACGCGCCCGCCTTGATGGCGGAGAGCACGTACTCCTTGTTCTCGTGCTGGGTCAGGATAAGCACCTTGACGTCATGGTTGGCCTTGACGATCTGGCGGGTCGCCTCCATGCCGTCCATGTTCGGCATGGCGATATCCATGACGACGACATCCGGCTTGAGCTCGGCCATCTTCTTGATGGCTTCCTTGCCCTCGGACGCCTCGCCGATGACCTCGATGTCATCGTTTACGTTCAGCAGCGCGCTGATGCCGTCCCGCATCAGCGCGTGGTCATCAACTATCAATACTTTGATCTTGCGCATCACTCTCCGCCTCCTTCTCTAATGGTATATCAATTTTAATCAATGTGCCACCCCCCTGGGCGCGGCTCTTGATCTGGAGGGTGCCGCCGACGATGGACACGCGCTCCCGCATACCGACGAGGCCGAGGCCACGCGGGCGGTCCTTGGACTTGATGGCCTCGTCCACGTTGAAGCCGCGGCCGTCGTCCTTTATCTGCACCTTGATGGCGGCGTCGCGGAAATCGAGTCGTACGCTCGCCTTCTTCGCGCCGGAGTGCCGGGCGATGTTGGTGACCGCCTCCTGGATGACGCGAAAGAGGGTGGCCTCGATGTTCTGGGGCAGCCGGCGCTGGGCGCCCCGCGTCGTGACGGTGGCGGTGATGCCGGAAACGCCCAGGTTGGTCTCGGTAAGCCAGCGGGCGGCCGCCACCAGGCCGAGGTCGTCGAGGAGGGACGGGCGCAGCTCGTAGATGAGGCGGTGGATGCCGTCCAGGATGTTGACCGAGAGGCCCTGGGCTTTTTTCAGCACCGTTTCCGCCTTCTTCAGGTCCGTGGTCATGAGGATGGAGGCCGTCTCCAGCGAGGCGTTGAGGGCCGCCACCACCTGGCTCGTCTCGTCGTGGAGCTCGCGGGCGATGCGCTTGCGCTCTTCCTCCTGGATGGCGAACATATCCTGGAGCAGCTCGCCGCGGATCTTTTCCGTCTGCTGGACCTCTTTCTGGAGCCGCGTGTTCTCCAGGGCGGTAGCAATCTGCCGGGCGATGCCCTCCAGCAAGCTGACGTCCTCCGGCGAGAAGGCCCTCGCCTGGCGGGCGGCCACGTTGACGACGCCCACCACGTTCTCGTCGCTGAGGATGGGTACGCTGAGGAACCCCCGGATGTCCGGGGTAAGCCGCCGGTCCCCGCCGGGGAAACGGACGTCCTTGCGCAGGTCTTCCGTCGTCACCGGCTTGCCGGTCTGCACGGCCAGCGTGCTCACGCCGCCATCGGTCCGGACCGTCACCCGGTTCTTGCGGTTGCGGTACAGGCCAAGATTGACGGCCAGGCACAGCGATTCGTCCTCGACGAGCAGCACGGCGCCGGCGCTCGTCTTGGTGATCTCCAGCGTTCGCTCGGCGACGTGCTTCAGGGCCGTATTGAAATCGGTGAGGGCGGCGGGCTGGCTCAGTATTTCCGAGATGGAGAGCAGGTAAGCGAGCTCGTCGGTGCGCTGCTGGAGATCGCCGTAGAACGACTTGAGCCGGGCGCGCATGTCCTCGAAGGACTCCGCCAGCTGGCCGACCTCGTCGTGCCTGCTCAGGGAGATCGGGTCGTCCAGGTTGCCCCCGGCGATGCTCCGGGTTGCGGTGGAGAGCACCTTGAGCCGGTTCAGCACGTCCCGGGTGGTGATGTAGACCACGATGATGGCGGCGGCCGTGAGGGCGGCGCCGAAGATGAGCAGGTTGCGCCGCAGGTTATTGACCGGGCCGAGCGCCTCCGCCTCCGACTGCCGGATGATCGCCCCCCAGTGGGCCACGGTGAGCGGCACGAAGGCCAGCACGTCCCGGCGCTCGATGGTCTGGGTCGGCTCGTGGCAGGTGTGGCAGAGGCCGCGGGTCGGCTTGTCGGCGGCGATGAGCGCCGCGAAGCGGCTGGCATGGTCGCTCTTCTCGAAGGGGGAGAGCGCCGGCCCGGGTTCCGTCCGCGTGACGACGATGCCGTTCTGGTCGACGATCTCCACGTACCCGGTCTGGCCGAGCTGGATGGGCCGCACGAAGCTGCCGATGCTGGAGTTGGAGATGTCCACCTCCACCACGAGATAGCCGGTCACGTTGTCCAGCGGGTGAATGAACATGACCACCGGCGCCTCGGTGAGCGGATCCGTGGTGAGGCCGGAGATGTAGGTGTTCTCCACGGTGCGGGACATGTCCGCCGGGAGCGCGATGGAGGCTTCCACCTTCAGGGCGCCGTCGAAGAAGTTCCTGGTAATGTCGCCGTCGCCATCAACGAGGTAGGCGCCGCAGATGGAAAGGGAAAGGCGGGAGAAGCCGCTCGTCAGGTCGGCGATAGGCCGGCTGGAAATATCACTCGGCTGGCCGTCCTGGAGCGTGTTGACGGCGGAATCCAGCTCCGCGTCCGCCCGGCGGAGGGTCTCGTCGAGGTAGCTGGCCACCAGGCGCGTCGTGGTGAGGCGGTCCTCCAGCATGGCCTCGGTGGACTCCTGGACGGCGCGTGTCGCCAGGAAACTGAAGACGCCGATGCTTACGATGAGACCGACGCCGAGCAGGAGGTATATCTTCTTGCCGAGTGATAAATAGTTGAAAAACTTCATCGGTGATACGACCCTGGCCCCGGCCGGGAGTCCGGGAGGACCCGGATGGCTGTATCAGGCCCGAGAAAAAGAGACGGTAGGGGAAAGTGAGCCGCCGGACCGGTTACGCCTGGTCCCGGCGGGGCCGGGCCTCCTCGATGGCTTTCATCTGGCGGCTGATTTTACCGGCCTTGTTCACCAGGAACATGACGTAGCCGAACACCACCGCCCAGATGATGGCGAACGCCGCGAAGAAATAGCCTGCATTTTCCATGGTTTCAACTCCCTTTTATCAAGAGACAGGAGCTTACTCCTGCTCGATGGATCTCAATAGATATTCCGCCTTGCGCAGCGAGAAGCGGACGCGCAGCAGTGACGCGAAGAGACAGGTAAACGCCGCCAGGGACACCATGAGCGTCGCCATCATCTTGCCGTCCAGGCCGCCCTCGAAGACGAGCGGGGCGGGGTGCTGGGTGCGCCAGAGGACGATGGCGAGGGCGACGATGGGGACATCGATGAACCCCACGATGCCGAGCACCGCCGCGAACCGGGCCCCCCGGACCTCCTCCCCGGCGTAGGAACGGACGAGCAGGTAGGCGACGTAGATGAACCAGAGGACGAGCGCCGTGGTGAGGCGCGGGTCCCACACCCAGTAGACGCCCCAGGCCGGCCGGGCCCATATCATGCCGGTGAGCAGCATGAGCGAGGTGAAGATAATGCCGAGCTCCGCCGAGGAATGCGCGATGTTGTCCCACTTCCGGTCACGCGTACGCAGGTAGGCGATGCTGGCGATGAAGACGATGAAGAAGGAGAGGAAGGCCACCCAGTCCACCGGGACGTGAAAATAGAAGATCCTCTGCGCGAACGGATGCCCGTCCTGGGTGACGGTGGGTACGTAGAGGAACACCATCCACAGGGCCACGAGTATCAAAACGACGCCCAGCACGGCGAGCCAGTATTTCCGGAAAACGTTCTGCTCCATGTTACACTCCCGCTGCTACTCCTCCACGATGAAGGGAAATACCCAGAATGATACTACCATGAAAATGACATCGAATGCTCCCAGGATGGCCAGCCACGAGCCGAGGTCCGACCAGCCGCTGCCGGTCAGGGCCAGGCTGGTCGCCTTGACGGCGCTGATAATGACCGGCACCACCACCGGCAGGAACAGGATGGGCAGCACCATGTCCCGCGCCTTGGTGTTGACGGCCAGCGCGGAGAAGAGCGTGCCCACCGCCGCGAAGCCGATAGTGGCCAGCAGCGTGATGACGATGACCGGCAGCGAGAGCGCCGAGACGTTGAACAGCACCGTGAAGACCGGCAGGGCGATGATCTCGATGACGATCATGAA
>CAZOMF010000057.1:0-11849 GCA_964580635.1 uncultured Dehalococcoidaceae bacterium | reverse complement strand
CGACCGAAGGTAAAATCGGGAGGGTCTTCATCGTCCGGCTGGAGGACGGGGACGTCGTGCCGGACTGTCTGGAGGCGTTCGCCAAAGAGAAGGGCCTTAAAGTCGCGCAGGTCGTGCTCATCGGGGGCATCGGCGGGGGGCAGGTGGTGAGCGGCCCGCGCAAGACGGACGAGATGCCGCCGGACCCGGTGCTCCTCCCGGTGGACGGCGCCCACGAGGTGGCCGGTATCGGCCTCATCGTTCCGAACGTGAAAGGTGACCCGGTGCTCCACATTCACGCCGCCCTGGGAAGGGGTGGCCGCACGCTGACCGGCTGCCTGCGCCCCGGCGTGACGACCTGGCTCGTGGGGGAAGCGGTCATCACGGAAATCCTTGGCGCGGACGTGAAGCGCCTGCCGGACACGGCCAGCGGGTTCAGTTTGCTGGATGTATAGCTACGTTCCGGTGCTAGACATCTATCCCGAGACTGAGCAGGAGAGCCTGGTTCACCTGCTGCATTAACCGGCTGGAAAGACTTCCCTTCTTCTCCCTGAGCATCGACTTGGGAATCGTCATGATCCTTCCCAGGTCGATAGAGCCGCCGTGGTCGAGGCTGCTCTCATGGTCTTTGAATTCCACGAGCATCGGCAGCCCCCTCGAAGGGGTATGGGTCATGTAGGCAACGATGGTCGAGTTACTGTAGGTGTTGCCCGTGTCGTTCTGGATTATCAGGGCCGGGTGAATGCCGGCCGCGCCTCCCCAGTCCACCATGTAGATGTCGCCCCGCTTGACGGCGGGGCCCGAGGACGGCATGGCGGTCAATCACCCCAATCCTTTACGATTTCACCGATGGCAGGTTGGGTGTCGTCGAGGAACTGCTGATGCTCCGCATACATGGACTGGTAGTACTTGATCATCAGCTGCTTCTTGCGTTTCCGGGCCAGCTCCTCGAGGCAGGAGGCTATCACCTTGCTGCGGTTGGTGTTCGTTTCCCTGGCCACTTCGTCGGCCAGATCGATCAGCTCCTGCCTGATCGAGACCGAGATATGACTTCGTTTGCTATTAGAAATTCGAATCGTCATCCAGTTACCTTCAGTACACTGATATATCGTAGTACTTCTTGATATTACTTCACGTACTATTGATTTATAATACAATTCGTTAGCAATGTCAAGGTGCGGAGGAATACATTTTCCGGTACCTTATATCGCGACCGGACGAAAGACATACGTGCCGCAAGCATGCTATCATCGAAAGAAATACCGCCCGAAAGGTAATTCAATGGACCTCATCGAAGCCATCCTCAACCGCCGCAGCATTCGCAGTTACAAGCCGGCCCCCGTGCCGAAAGATGTCCTGGAAAAGCTCATCGAGACGAGCAAGTGGTCGCCGTCCGGCAGCAATACGCAGCCGTGGGAGTTCATCGTCCTCGGCGGGACGGTCATGGACGAGGTGAAGCGCCGCCTCAACGCCGCCATGAAACCCGGACCGGACGGCACGGCGGCGCCCGCCCACCCGGACATCCCCTACCCGCCCATGCCGGAACCGTTCGTCTCCCGCCAGAAGGCCATGGGCCAGCAGATGCGGGGGTTCATCGAGAAGCCGGACCCGCGCACCTCGGCGGCCAACTTCTTCGGCGCGCCGAACGGCATCATCGTGCTGGTGGAAAAGGAGCTGACCGCCCGGGCGTGGCTCGGCATCGGGATGGTAGCCCAGACGCTCTGCCTGGCGGCGCTGGAGCACGGCCTTGGCACCTGCCTCATGTCCATGGTGACCTACTGGCCGGAGTTCTACCGGGAGATGTTCAACATCCCGGAGAGCAAGATAATCTGCTTCGGCGTGGCCATCGGCTACCCGGACTTCGAGGCGCCGATCAACAATTTCCCGCGGACGCGCCTGGACCTGCACGAGTTCACCGAGTGGCACGGCTTCTGACGAGGAGCGGCTACTCCTCCCCTGTCACCTTGACGTAGAGCTTCCGGCTTCGCGGCCCGTCGAACTCGCAGAAGAAGATGCCCTGCCACGTCCCCAGCACCAGCTCGCAGTTCTCCACGAGGACGGTCGCCGTGGTGCCGAGCAGCGCCGCCTTGATGTGCGCCGGCGAGTTGCCCTCCGCGTGGCGGTAGGACGCCCCGTCCGGCACCATCCGCTCCAGCCCCGCGATGATGTCCCGCACCACGTCCGGGTCGGCGTGCTCGTTGATGGTGACGGCGGCCGTCGTGTGGGGCACGTAGATATAGCAGATGCCGTCGCGGATATCGCTGCCCCGCACCGCCTGCCGCACCTGCGCGGTCACGTCCTTGAACTCCACCGGGTGGTTCGTGGTTATGTCAAGTTTCTTCAGCATATCTCTCTCCATCCGCCCCATGCTACACCCTGTCCCGGCGGCCGGGCAAGCGATCACCATGCAGAGAGGATAAAGCACCAGCAGACAAGATTTTGGGCAGACGTTCACACGGGAAGCGCAATTTTCAAAATCGACGGTTTTTACAAAACGTGTCCTTTTTCTTAGCTACGGAGCGAGCAAGACTGCCCCGGTCACCATCCGGGCGGCCCGGTTACGATTGGAAATCGCGAGTTTTCAGGCGCACTACACCCCCGCGCGGCAGCGTTTTTTCACCGCAGTAAAAATATACCGTACATTTGTTCTATTGTCAAGGGAATTTTGTCGCGTTTTGTGCGAGTGGGCTGAGATTCCGGCCTGCGCCGGAATGACGGGTGATGACAAGGTCCCCAGCCGGTACACTTTTACCTTTTGCCTGGCAGTTTTGACTTTAGACCTTTGACTTTTAAGCTTTTTTTGCTATAGTGAAACCAGGAGAACCATCATGCCGATTTACGAATACGTCTGCCCCGAATGCGATACGACCTTCGAGAAAATGCGCTCGTTCAGCCAGTCCGACCAGCCTTGCGAGTGCCCGTCCTGCAAGGCCGAGGCCAGGAGGAAGCTGTCCGTGTTCGCCGCGTTCAGTTCCTCGATGGGCGGCGTCCCCAAGGCGGTATCCGGTACGAGCGGCTCGTCCTGCTCGTCCTGTGGCGGCGGCTCCTGCTCCTCCTGCGGCTCCTAGCTTCTCCGGGATACCGCCGCTATTCCGACGTCACCACACTGCCGGTGAGCCAGCACGTCTCGTCCGGCCAGTTCAGCAGGTCCGGCCCCGCCTTTTCCTTCGCCAGGTCGGTCGGGACGAACCCGCCTCCCAGCACGATGCTCCCTCCCAGACGCCCGACCTCGCTGCCGTCCGCGTCCAGGACCCGGGGAACATCACCGCTCGTATCGAGCGTAAACCCGTACGGCCAGAGGATAACCCTGCCGTTGACGGCCAGGTAGTCGTCCTTCAGACCAAGCATACCTTCCAGCCGCGCCGTCAAGACCGTGGCCGCCGGCTCCAACTGGATCGGGAAATGTATGTTCACCGTTTGCGGCGGGCGGTAGCTTTCCAGCAGCGGCACGCTCACCGTCGTATCCACCGGTCCCACGATATAGCCGTCCTTGCTTCCCACGGCAATCGTCAGGTCCAGCGTCGACGGGGTGGGTTCGCCGTCCCGGACGTAATCGGCGTCGATGGTCAGCAGGGAGCTGATGTCCGCATCGAGCGGGTCGTGGCCCGGCATGCGGTTGCCGACGGCCACCCATGATTTACCACCCTGAGAAGGTTGACCATTCGTCCAGACGGACGCCAGACCGTTCTGGACGCCATTGATGTGGGGCCGGTCGCTCGTCATGGCGGTGACCTCCCAGCCCTCCGGGAAGTAGAGGTTCACGCCGCCCCAGTCGCCGGCGTCGATGTCCGCCGTCAGCACGACCTCCACGGTGATACCCTCCGGCTTTTCCAGGTCCCCGTGCACGAAGACCGTCCCCCGGGCGGACGTCGTCAGCCCCACCGACGCGGCGTCCACCGAGAAATCACGGTAGTTGATGACGTCCGTGTTGGTGATATCGACGGGACCGCCGGTGCTGCTGCAAGAGGTCAGTATGCCGATAACGACGCTCGCTATCAGCAGCATAGCGAGACGCAGCTTCACCATCGAACGTGCACTGCTCACCGTCGGCCCTCCTCTCGTTCCCGCGGGCATTATACCACGCCCCGGAAGGCATTGATATGGTATAGTAGTAGAGTCCACATTAACCGCGAGGTGAGCGCCATTACCGTCGAAAACCAGCCGACCAGCCCGGAACCGCCGCGCGTGAAATTCCGGCCCAGCTTCATCGGCCTGCCGCTGGCGCTCCTCATCATCGCCGCCGTGCTCTGCGGCGTCTACTACGGCCGGCTGCCGGACCCGGCGGCCTACCGGTTCCAGACCTCCGCGGCGGACGCGTTCATCGGGCGCGGCGCTCTGATCGCCTGGCTCCTCATCCCGCACGCGCTCTGCGTCTTCATGTCCTGGGGCCTCGTCAGCATCATATTGCTCAGCTCACGGTACTGGGCGGACGAGGGCTCCTTCATCGCGCGGGTGCTCCCGCTCATGGGCAACATGACGGCGGTGGCCCAGGTGGTCTTCGTACTGGCGGCCGTGCAGATATTCGTCTACAACACCGCCGGCAAGCTGCTGGCCCCGTTCTGGCCGGCAGCGGTGGCGGTGCTCGTCATCGGCGGCGCCGTTATCTTCATCAAATTCATCGGTCTTTTCCGGGAATCGCGGCGGCGAAACCCGAAACCCGTCCAGGAGTAAACGTATGGCTGAACAACCGACCCCGCTTACCATGGAGAAGCTCGTCTCGCTGTGCCAGCGGCGCGGCTTCATCTTCCCCTCGAGCGACATCTACGGCGGCCTCTCCGGCTGCTGGGACTTCGGCCCGGTGGGCGTGGAACTCAAACGCAATATCATGGAAGCCTGGTGGAAGACGAACGTACAGGAGCGCGACGATGTCGTCGGGATCGATGCGTCCATCCTCATGAACCGCCGCGTCTGGGAGGCGAGCGGCCACGTCGCGGGGTTCCACGACCCCCTCGTCGAGTGCAAGGAGTGCCACCGGCGCTTCCGGGAGGACCACCTCACCACGGATACCTGCCCGGAGTGCGGCGGCCCCTTGACCGAGCCGCGCCAGTTCAACCTCATGTTCAAGACTTACGCCGGGCCGGTGGAATCGGAGGACAACATCGTCTACCTGCGCCCGGAAACGGCCCAGGGGATGTTCGTCAATTTCCAGAACGTCGTCACCACTACCCGGAAGCGGCTGCCCTTCGGCATCGCCCAGCAGGGCAAGGCCTTCCGCAACGAGATCACCACGGGCAACTTCATCTTCCGCAGCCGCGAGTTCGAGCTGATGGAGATAGAGTACTTCGTCAAGCCGGGCAGCGACGCGGAGTGGTACGAGCACTGGCTCCAGGCACGGCTCGACTGGTATACCTCGCTCGGCATCAGGCGGGAGAATCTCGACGTCTACGAGCACCCGAAGGAGAAGCTCGCCCACTACGCCAAACGCGTCTGCGATATCCGCTACCGCTACCCGCACGGCTTCGACGAGCTCGAAGGGGTCGCCAACCGGACGGACTTCGACCTCAGCCAGCACGCCGAGTTCAGCGGCAAGAGCATGGAGTACTATGACGCCGAGGCGAACGAGCACTACGTACCTTATGTCATCGAACCCGCCGTGGGCGTCGGCCGCGTTATCCTCGCCTTCCTCTGCGATGCTTACGACGAGGAGCCGGACAAGGACGAGGTCCGCACCCTCTTCCACTTCCACCCGGACATCGCGCCCATCAAGGTGGCGGTGCTGCCGCTCAGCAAGAAGGAGCACCTGAACGCGCTGGCCCGGGACGTCTTCAAGGACATCCGGGCCTGCACCGTCGCCCAATACGACGACACCCAGAGCATCGGGCGGCGCTACCGGCGCCAGGACGAGCTCGGCACGCCCTACTGCGTCACGGTGGACTTCCAGAGCCTGGAGGACCGGCAGGTCACCATCCGGGAGCGGGACAGCATGGACCAGATACGCGTGCCCATCGCCGCGGTGGCCGGGACGCTGGCGGCCAAGCTGGCCGGAGAAGATTTTCTCAAGCTGCCGGAGGGCGGCAGCATCGTGAAGCGGGGGCATGAGTAGCCCGTACCGTGCCGTCCTCTTCGACCTCTTCGGGACGCTGGTCGACAACTTCTCCCGCGCGGAGTACCGGCGCATTCTCGACGAGCTGTCCGCCATCCTGAAAACACCTCCCGACAAATTCCGCCGTCTCTGGGCGGGCTCGTTCCAGGCGCGCTGCACCGGCGAGCACGGCGACCAGCGGGACAGCTACCGTTTCATCTGCCGCGAGCTCGGCGTCGAGGCGACGCCGGAGCAGGTGGAGGAAGCGTTCCGGGTCCGCCTCGCCTTCACCGTCCGGGCGCTCGAACCGCGGCCGGATACCATCGCCACGCTGAAGGCTATCCGGAAAGCGGGACTCAAGACGGCGCTCATCAGCGACTGCTCCGGCGAGGTACCGGTCGCCTGGCCGGAAACACCTTTCGCGCCGCTCTTCGACGCCACCGTCTACTCCTGCGTCGCCGGTACGCTCAAGCCGGACCCGAAAATGTACCTCCAGGCCGCGGCAGCCCTCGGCGTGCGGCCGGAAGAGTGCGTCTACGTAGGCGACGGCAACAACAACGAGCTGACCGGCGCGGCCTCGCTCGGGATGCGGGCGGTGCTCATCCGCGACCCCGGCGAGACGGACGATACCCACTACCTGAAACGGGAAGACGACTGGCCCGGCGACCGCATCGCCCATGCGAGCGAGCTGCCGCCGCTGCTCGGCCTAGAAGTGGAAGGTGATTGACGCCAACGCGACGGTGTTATTGACGACGTGCATGATAATGGACGGCCAGATGGAGTCCGACTTCCACCGCGCGTAGCCGAGCGCCAGCCCGAAGACGAAGATCAACCCGATGGACAGCCAGTCGTACTGCACGTGCTGGACCGCCCAGAAGAGCGACGTGACCACGAGCGTTCCGGTGACCGCCAGCGAGGAGCGGATGAACCCGGCGAACATGAAGCCGCGCACCCACATCTCCTCGTAGAACGGGCCGACGATACAGACCGCCAGCCAGACGAGCACCGGCCAGGTGCTCGTGTCGTAGAAGTTGAAGCCGATACTCGAATCGCCGGAGCTGCCGCTGAGCTTCTCGACGAGCAGCTCGAAACCGAAATACACGCCGAACGCGACCAGCGCCAGCAGCACCATCTTCACCGTGGTACGCCGGAAACCGAGGTAGTCCCGGAACCCGAGCCCGTGCCGCGCCCGTACGATGAGGTACATGAGGCCGATGCCGATGACGGCGTTGACGATGACGCTCACCGCCACGATGATGCCGGCGTGCTGCTGGAACAGATTGCTCAGGGCATTGAGGTCGTTGAGGGGCAGCGTGTCGGTGGCCAGGAGGGCCACCAGCAGGATAACCGCGATGACGCCCTCGATGAACAGGGTGACGACGAGGATGACCATGCCGAACCCGAAGGTGGCCCAGCCGCCCCAGACGTCCGGCGCCGGCGGGGGAGCGGGTGTGACAGGCCCGAGGGGTTCCGGGAGCGTATACGGAACATTCGGAGGGAGGGGATCGTCCATACGAATATCTTATACGTTCGGAGGACACGAATACAAGCGTTGAACCGGACGGCGGACGGCGCGTATAATTGAACGACCGGCACGGAGAAAGATGAAATCAACGGTACGCATCGGCATGATCGGCGACCACGACACGAGGAAACCCTCGCACGCGGCCACCGACGCGGCCCTGCGGCACACCGCGGACGCCCTTGACGTTGAGCTGGACGTCACCTGGCAGCCGACGCCGTCGCTGCTGACCAAGAAGGGACTTGCAACGCTGGCGGCGGCGGACGGCGTCTGGGCCTCGCCCGGCAGCCCCTACGAGAGCTACGAGGGCGCCCTGGCCGGCATCCGGGCCGCCCGGGAACGCGGCCGCCCCTTCATCGGCACCTGAGGGGGCTTCCAGCACGCTCTGTTAGAGTACATGGCCAACGTCATCGGACTGAACGACATCACCCACCCCGAATACGCGGGCGCCGGTGAGCACCCCGTCATCGTGCTTGCCTCCTGCGCGCTGCCGGACCGCCGGTCAGGGGAGCCGCTCCTCTCCGGCGCGATGGGCATTGCCATCGTCCCGGATACCCTGGCGCACCGGGCCTACGGCAGCGACCGGACCGAAGAGGACTTCACCTGCAACTACGAGCTCAACCCGGCCTACGCGGACACGCTGACCGGCGGCGGCCTGCGTATCAGCGGCACCTCGGAGGACGGCGGCGCGCACGTCGTCGAGCTGCCGGACCATCCCTGCTACCTAGCCACCGGTTTCCTGCCGCAGCTCCGGTCCGCGCCGGGGCGCCCGCACCCGCTCATCGCCGCGTTCCTGAGAGCCGCCGCGGGAGGCCGGGCATGAAGATCATCCACTTCGCCGACCTCCACCTCGGCGTGGAGAGCTACGGGCGCATCAACCCGCGGACGGGGCTTTCGACGCGGCTGGAGGACTTCCTCCGCTCCTTCGACGAGCTGGCGGACTATGCCATCGAGCAGAAGGCCGACCTCGTCCTCTTCTGCGGGGACGCCTACAAGACCCGCGAGCCCACCCAGACCCAGCAACGGGAGTTCGCCAAGCGCGTCAACCGCATCGCCCTGGCCGGCATCCCGGTCTTCCTGCTCACCGGCAACCACGACATGCCAAACGCCGCCGGGCGGGCCACCGCCACGGAGATCTTCGATACGCTGGCCGTCCACAACGTGACCGTGGCCGGCCGGCCGGGCGTCAGCCGCATCACGACCCCCTCCGGGGACATCCAGGTGGCCGCCCTGCCGTGGCTGCGCCGCGCCGCTTTACTGAGCCGCGAGGAGGAGAAGGACCTGCCGCTCGACAAGGTCAACGAGCGCCTCCAGCAGACGCTGACCGGCATCATCGGGGACATGGCCGAAAAGCTCGACCCCTCCGTCCCGGCGGTCCTGGCCGCCCACGTGTCACTCGCCAGCGCCACCGTCGGTTCGGAGAGCATGATGTCCATGGGCCGGGAGCCGACGCTGCTCACCGCCACGGTCGCCAACCCGGCATACGACTACATCGCCCTCGGCCACATCCACAAGCGCCAGGAGCTCCACGATGCCGCCGGCGGCGGTCCGCCGGTCATCTACTCGGGCAGCCTGGAAAGGGTGGACTTCGGCGAGGAAAAGGACGAGAAGGGCTTCTACGTCGTGGAGATCGGCCCCGGCGCCACGTCCGTCGAGCGCATCACCCGCTACGAGTTCCACCCGGTGCGGGCGCGGAAGTTCCGCACCGTCTCGGTGAAATTGAGTGGGGAGGAACTCGACCCGACCGCCGCCATCCTCGAAGCCGTCACCAGAGAGCAAAACGACGTCAACGATGCCATCGTGCGTCTCAATATCGAGCTCCCGGTCGCGGCGCAGGGCCCCCTCCGTGATGCCGACCTGCGGGACGCCCTCAAAGACGCGTCGTTCGCCCAGATAACGGTGGCGCGGGAAACGCCGGCGCCGCCCGCGCACCGGGTGCTGCCGGGAGACAGCCGCGAGACACCGCTCAAGGCGCTGGAAGCGTGGCTGGAAACGCAGTCCGTGGCGGCGGAGCGCCGGGCGGAGCTGCTCGATTACGCGCGCAGGCTCGTCGAACCTTCGTAGCCGTTCCGGCTACTTCTTGGTGCCGGCGTCACGGTGGGCCTGCTCGATGGCCGCCTTCTCCGCTTCCATCTCCGCGTTGTAGTGGTCCTTGGCGTCCCAGATGAAGATGGCATCGATGATGGAGGTAATGACGACGGTGATGCCGGCTACAGCGAACATGGTATGGAAGCCGAACTTATCGAGCAGGACGCCGCCCGGGATGGCGAAGATAGCGCCGGTCCACTGCATCGTCGAGTAGTAGATACCGAATATCTTGGAGCGGTGCTTGCCCGGCGCCTGGCTCATGATGAAAGCCTCGGTCACCGGCATGCGGAGTGACTGGAACAAACCCTGGGCCCACAGCACGAGATAGAGGGACCAGCCGTAGCTGACGTACCGGTAGGAGAAGAGAACGATGCCGCCGATGAGTCCGGTGGCGATGATGACCTTGACGCTCCCCAGCTTGTCGCCGAGGTAGCCGCCCACCGGTCCCGCCCAAAGGCCGGATGAGAACACGACGGACATCAGCCCGGCTGCCACGGCGTCCGGCACGCCGAGACCGCCCTTGGCCACCGAGCGCGTCATGTAGAGCGTCAGGAACGGCACCACCGACATGGTGACGCCCCCGCCGATGACCATGACGGTGAGGAAGGCGATGAGCCGCCGCTTGTAGCCCGGCTGCGGCGGCTTCATGTCCGGGATGCTCCGCTTGATGGCCTCCGCGTGCGCCTTGCCGCCCCGCTTGACGAGGTACCACCAGAAAACGAAGGCGAAGAAGACCGTGGGCCCGGCCAGGATGAGGAATGAAAGCCGCCAGCCCAGGCTGTTCCCGAAGCCGTGCAGAATCGCCGCGGCGATGAGGGGCGCCACGAAGAAGGCCGAGTTGCCGCCCACGAGGTGGATGCCGAGCGCCCGGCCCCGTACTCTCGGGTCGACCGAGGCGGAGATGAGCGGCGTGGCAGCCGGATGGTAGCCGCCGGAGAGCAGCCCCATGAGCGCCATAAAGGCCAGGAACATCACGTAGGACTGGGACAGCCCCACCGCCACACCGGCTATTGCCACGCCGAGCGTGCCGACCATGATGAGGACGGTGGGCATGGTCTTGTCCGACATCCAGCCGCCCAGCATCTGGCCGGCGGCGGCGGACAACCCGAACGAGGCCGGGATAAAGGACGATTCGGAGTAGCTTTCGATCTTGAAATAGGAAGTTACCACCGGGAAAAGCGGCTGCTGGAGCGCCATGATGAAGTGGTGCGCCGCGTGCGCCATCACGAAGAACGGCAGCCCCGTCTTCAGGAAGGAGGCCGGCTTTTTCTCGGCTGGCGGTACCTGGTTCGTGGTCATTTCTCCCCGCTCGATGGCTGCGCGCGTCCGTGCGTCGTTTGAGAGTGGTTTTCTCCGGCCGTGGACTGCGGGCCGTACACCGGATTGAGGCTATTATAAAGCCTTTCCAGAAAATATTCAATAACGTAACTGTTGCCAAAATAAACCAATATGCGAAACGGGCGTTTGCGTTCGTGCGCACCGGTATGTTACAAAGGGGGAGACCTTACCCGGAGGTAACGGCCGCGTGACCGCCGACCCGCCGCACAACGGACCGGAGATTATCGAGATGCCGTCCCAGCGCATGGCGGCGCTCTACGCGAGAGGCCGCCCCGACCTCGTCCTTCCCCGGGCCGTCTCCACATTGCTGGAATCCCTCTACGCGCTGAGGTTCGCGCGGGCGCGGCAGGGCGGGACGCCTTTCCCCATCGGCCGGCTGCGGGTACGTTTCCCGGACGCCCACCTGCTGCCCGTCGAGGAGTGGACCACCGTCATCGGCCTGCCGGTGCCGGAGGACACCCGGACCCTGCCGCAGCGCATCGGCGGCGGGACGGTACGCCTGGAAACGTGGGAGTACGGGACGGTGGCCCAGATAGACCGCGGCGCGCTCGGCCCCGCCGGCGAGCAGGCACTGGAGACGCTGCTCCGCTTCATCACCGAGAGCGGGCACACCATCATCGGCGTGCACGAGGAAGAGTACCGGGCCGGGGAGAACGCCACTCTCACCGCCGAGGTCATCCGCTACCGCGTCCGGCCCGTCTGACCGAGCCTGCGCCACTTGACAAAACGTCCCCGGAAAGGTTACGATATATCGTAATACTTCGCGAGGGAGCGGCGAAATGTTTGACCGTCACCTGTTCCAGTCCGAGCGGCAGTCGCGGTTGTTCGAAAAGGGCGACCTGAAGTACGTCATCCTCAATCTCCTCAAGGACAAGCCGAGCCACGGCTACGAGATCATGC
>CAZOMF010000056.1:0-11885 GCA_964580635.1 uncultured Dehalococcoidaceae bacterium | reverse complement strand
GCTTTGTAAAAATCGCCGATTTTAAAAATTTACGCGCCGGTGTCGAAGTGCGCCCTTAAAATCCCCTTTTGACACCCCACCCCCGCCGTTGTAGCATGGAACATCTTTGATCAGGAGGCGGTGCGATGGCCGAAACCAGGTACGGCAGATATATCCTCCGGGAGGCCTTCAAGACCCATCAGCAGCTCGAAGGCCTCTCCGCCAACGGCGACGAGATGGACTGCGACTGCATCCTCACCCACCACGTCCTCTACAAGCCGGAGATCGTGCTCAAGGAACCCCACGTCCACGATTTCACCCAGCTCCTCTGCTTCCTCGGCACCAATCCCATGGACGTCCGGGACTTCGGCGGCTGCGAGATAGATATCTGCCTCGGCGAGGAGCAGGAGCAGCACCTCATCACCGCCCCGGTCATCATCACCTGCAAGCCCGGTCTCTGGCACGGCCCGCTCGACTTCCGGCATATCCCCACGCCGGTCATCTTCCTGGAGATAATGCTCACCCGCCGCTACCACGCCACCCACCAGGACGGGTCCGTATCGACGACCTAGCCCGCTAGTGCCCGTTCAGGCACCAGTCGTAGGTCTTCCCGGCGTACTCGGCCACCTGCTCGGCGGTGCGGAAGTCTCCCGTACCGCAGGCATTGTAGTGGACGACCTCTTGCAAGGGACGCACCATCTTGGGCTGGATCGGCTCCGCCGGGTAGCCGAGCACCATCATGTCGTAGATGGTCAGCTCTTCCGGGAAGCCGATGATCTCCCGGATGCCCTGCTCCGCCGCCTCGCTGCCCGCCGCCGAGTACCACTGCGAGACGAGCCCCAGCGAGGCCGCCGCCAGGTGCATCATCACGAACGTGCTCGCCAGCCCGGAGCAGTAGATGTTCGCCACCCGCGGGTTCACCTCGTTCGGATGGCCCGGCAGGCCCGTCTTGGCCCGCCAGTCCTGCAGGACGATGATGAACACCGGCGCGTCCCGGAAGCTCGGTCGCGGCGTATCGTTCTTGGTGATGGGCCGGGCCTTCCGGTCCAGCACCGCCACGATGTCCGCCTTCACCTTCGGGTCGTTGACGACGACGAACTCCCACGGCTGGGTATGGAAGCCGGAGGGCGCCCACCGCGCCACGTCGAGTATCTTCTCCACGTAGCCGTCCGGCACCGGGTCCGAGCGGAACTGCCGCACCGACCGCCGCGCCTGCGCCACCTTCAGCAACGTATCGTAATCGTGTAGATCGGTCATGCTGGAACCTCCTAGTGGTAGCGGCCGTACTCGTTGAGGGAGGCGAGCAGCGCCCGGCCGTCTTCTTTCGTGGTATTGTCCGGCAGTCGCACGTTTATCATCAGCCCGCCGCCCTTGCCGCACTTGTCGATGAGCTCCTTGTAGTAGGCTTCCACCTGCCGCAGCGACCATATCCGCGAAGACAGCGGCCCGCGCACCAGCAGGCAGGTGTGACCGCCGAGCAGCTCCTTGGCCTTGACGGAGTCCATGTGTTCGATGGAAGCGACGATCTTGCCGGGCGGCAGCTCGCGGAGGCGGGCCAGCCGGTCGCCGAACTCCGCCTCGAAGAACGGGATGGGCACGAACCCGAGGTCCACGTTCGCCTGGAGCGCCCGCTTGAGCCCCGGCCAGTAGAACCGCTCGAACTGCGCCTCGGACATGAAGCTCTTGTCGCCGCGCCACAGTGGCATCCCTATCTTCTTCGGATTGCCGCGCTTCGCCGGGTCGGCCGGCTTCGCATTGGCGATGCGCCGCTCCACGATCATCTCGCAGGCTCTCAGCAGCTTCTCCGGCCGCCGGAACATATCGCCCATCGCCCCCTGCATGCCGCGCAGGAAGCTGGAAACGGAATCGTAGGGCGCTCCGCCGACGCCGGAACCGAGCGGCGCGAAGGCCGGGTAGCCGAGCTGCGCGAGCTCTTCGTACGAGTCCCCGATGATGTCCCGGAACTCCTGCATGGACTTCCCGGCCCTCGCCACGGTCTGCGCCATCTCTTTATACTCGTCCGTGGCGAAGAGGGTCGCCAGGTACTCGAAGCCCTGGAACAGCATCCCGAGCGGCGGCAGGTCCTCCAGCGGTTTGAAGATCTTGTACATCCGCGGCAGGAAGCGGCGGATGAGGAAATCGGTCGGGTCGTCGAGGAACATGTCGTACTCGTCCGCCTTGAGGTACTCCCCCTCGACGAACTGGTACTCGTAGTCCGGCGGCAGCGGCCCGCCCGGCCAGAGGCGGTTCGTCACCCCGAGCGCCTCGAGCGCGTCCCCGGAGGTGGGCAGGCCGGCGTTGCACATGTCCGGCTCGAAATCGAGGGTTATCTTCCGCATGGCCTTCTTGAAGGCGAGCGGCTCGTAGTAGGCCGCCGAGTTGTGGACGCCCGTGTAGGAATGGATGTCGATGGTGAGGGAAAACGGTATGCGGTCCGGCTCCCGCAGCTCGATGGCGTCGCGGGCGCGCTTCTCGCGCTCCTCGTACAGCTCCTCGGCGGACTTGCCCGTCCGCTGCTCGATCTCCTCGCGAATCTGCTTGAGCTCCTGCTGATAGGCATCGTTGGTGACGGTCGATGTCATGGGAAGTCCCTCCCTGATTCGGTAGTGACCTGATTATATCACAGGTGACGGAACAACCACGAACGCTATACCGGCAGCATCATTCGGGAGAAGCGTCCGCCTCCATCGCCAGCGCGATGCCGCCGAGCACACCGGAGCGGTCACCGAGCCCCGGCGGTACCAGGAAATCGTTCATGTCCCGGGTGGTGTTCGGGAACGCCCCGTAATCGTTGAAAAGGGTGACCAGCTTCTCCCGTACCTGCGGCAGCAGGCCCGGTGACGTGCCGACCCCGCCTCCGACGACGACCCGTTGTGGCGAGAGCGTCATGGCGATGGTCATGATGCCGGCGGCCAGGTAGTCCGCCTCCAGCTCCCAGGCTGGGTGGTCCGGGGGCAGCTCCTCGGCGGGGCAGCCCCAGCGCAGCCGCATCGCCTCCCCGGAGGCGAGCCCCTCCCAGCAGTCGCCGTGGTAGGGGCAGTCGCCGGGGAAAGGATCGCGCCGGAGATCGTGCGGCAGCAGCAGGTGGCCCATCTCCGGGTGGGTCACGCCGTGAAGCAGCTCCCCGTTGACGATTGCCCCGCCGCCGATTCCCGTGCCGACGGTCACGTAGACCAGGTTCGCCAGGCCTTTGCCCGCCCCCCAGGTCCGTTCCCCGAGGGCCGCCGCGTTGACGTCCGTATCGAGTGCGACCGGTACATCGAGCTCCTCCTGCAGCGGCCCGATGAGGTCCGCCCCGCGCCACTCCTGCTTGGGCGTGGTGGTGATATGCCCGTGGGTCGGCGAGGCCCGGTCCAGGTCGAGCGGCCCGAAGGAGCCGATGCCGATGCCCGCCACCGGGTGCCTGATGAAAAAGTGGATGACCTCCGCGAGCGTTTCCTTCGGCGTCCGCGTTTCGATGCGCTCCGGCGTCCCGATATCGTCCGGACCGGTGCCGGCCGCGCAGATGAATTTCGTTCCGCCGGCCTCGATGCCGCCGTAGACAGATTTATCATCCATACGCTCCTATTATGCCTTTGCGCAACGGCGCTTCGCAAGCCTCATGGACACCCTGCCGCGGCGCGGCTATAATGCGATGAAATGGGTGCGCTCGAATTCCTCCGGGACCTCGTCGTCGCCACGCTGGGGCAGCTCGCCTCCCTCTTCGCCGGGGTGTTCGTGTTCGGGCTGCTCCTCCATCTCGTGTCCGTCCTCAGCTTCCGTACGCTGGAAAAAACGTTCGGCTCGAAAGGCTCTTACTTCGTCGCCTGGCTCGGCACGCCCGTCCACGAGCTGAGCCACGTGCTCTTCTGCCTCGTCTTCTTCCACCGCGTCGAGGAGGTCCGCTTCTTCGAGCCGGACCCCGTCGTCGGCACGCTCGGCTACGTCCGCCATACCTGGAACCGGCGCAATCCCTGGGCGGTGCTGGGGAATTTCTTCATCGGCGTCGGGCCGGTGCTGATCGGCGGGGGACTGCTCTTCGGGCTGTTCTACTGGCTCGTCCCGGGCAGCCACGAGGCCTGGCGTAACATCCGGGACGCCGGCGCCGCCGGGGACTTCACGACCTGGCATACCTATGTCAGCGTGTTCGGGGACTCGTCGCTGACGCTGGTGAAGGCCATGTTCAACTGGGGAAACCTGGCTACCTGGCGGTTCTGGTTGTTCCTCTACCTGGCGGTGTGCGTGGCTACCAACGTCCGGCTCAGCCCGGCAGACGCGCGCGGGGCGCTCTCCGGCCTCGGCTGCGTGGTGCTGCCGTTCTTCGTCGCCAACCTTATCGCCATGCTCGTCGGCGCCGCCGGCGACCGCTTCGTCCCGTTCACGGCCTCCTCACTCGGGACGGCTTACAGCGTTTTCGTGCTGGCGTTTACGGTGGCGCTTGTCGGCTTCGGGCTCATCTACCTGGTGTCCGCCGTCATCTACCGGCTCCGCTACCGGCTCTGGCTGGCGCCGTGGGGCTGATTGTCCCTCCCGGGTGACGGTGCTATAATCGGTTTTGTAGCATCATATGAGCAGCATCGACGTTCACCTGCCACCCATGTTCCGCCACCTGACCGGGGCCGAAGCGGTAGTGCACGTGTCCGGGACGACCGTGGGGGAGGTCGTCCGGGAGCTTGTCGGCACCTATCCGCAGCTGGGACCGTACCTGCTCGGCGGTGACGGCGGCATCAAGCGTGGCATCTCGGTCTTTCTCAATGGGGAGAGCGCCTATCCGGACGAGCTCTCCCGCCCCGTCAAGGACGGGGACGAGCTGCACATCGCCCAGCTCGTGCTGGGCGGCTGAACGGCGCCGGGTCGCGACGGACGCCGGAATTCAAATCGTGAAGGCATTGGAGGAGCACAATGGCCGTCAACACCGGTACCATTCTCAGGATCAACCTCACCACGGGCGACACGTCCGAGGAGACCGTTCCCCAACAGATCGCCGAGGACTTCGTCGGCGGGAGGGGCTACGGCATTCGTTATCTCTACGACGAGCTCAAGCCGGGCACCGATCCGCTCGGGCCGGACAACAAGCTGCTCATGATCGCCGGACCGCTGGCCGGCACGGCCGCCCAGGCCGTCTCCCGCTGGATCGTCTGCACCAAGAGCCCGGCCACCGGGGCGTTCGCCCGCTCCGTCTGTGGGGCGGACTTCGGCGCCTGGCTCAAGTTCACCGGCCACGAGATGCTCATCATCGAGGGCAAGGCTGAAAAACCATCGTACATCCATATCTCGGACGAGGGCGTCAAGATCCTGCCGGCAGACAAGGTCTGGGGCAGGGACACCAAGGACACGCAGCAGTACTTCGAGGACACCCACGGCAAGAACACCCGGGCAGCCTGCATCGGGCCCGCCGGGGAGAAGCTCGTTAAATACGCTGCCGTGGTCAGCCACCGCCGTACGGCAGGCCGCTGCGGGACTGGCGCCGTGCTCGGCTCTAAGAACCTCAAGGCGGTCGTTATCACCGCTGGCCGCTCCCAGACGCTCGCCCGCCCGGACGAGTACGAAACGCTCGCGAAGGAGCAGGTCCAGACTGTGCTCGGCAACGGCAGCTTCCAGAACCACAAGGAGTGGGGCACCACCAGCACCCAGGACGTGACCAACGCCATCGGCATCTACCCGGTGCGCAACTTCACCTACGGCCAGCTGGAGGACTACTCTGGTATCAGCGGCGAGTCCTACCGGCGTTTCCGCACCGGTGACATGGGCTGCTACTCCTGCGCCGCCCGCTGCGGCAAGGTCCACACCATCACCGAGGGCACCTACAAGGGCGCCCACTCGGAAGGCCCCGAGTACGAGACCATCTGGTCCTTCACCGGCCCGATCGAGAGCGACAGCCTCGAGGCCAGCGTCCGCGCCGACGAGCTCTGCGACGACCTCGGGCTCGATACCATCAGCACCGGGAACACTATCGGCTTCGCCTTCGAGCTGTACGACAAGGGCCTCATCACGAAAAAGGACACCGGCGGGCTGGAGCTTACCTGGGGCAATCATCAGGCCATGGTCAAGCTCGTCGAGATGATCGGCCGGCGCGAGGGCATCGGCGACCTCCTCGCCGAGGGCACCAGGGGCGTCGCGGAGAAGATCGGGCACGGCTCGGCCGCCTACGCCATCAACGTCAAGGGCCTCGAGCTTCCCGCCTACGAGCCGCGCGGTGCGAAGAGCCAGGGTTACAACTACGCCACCGCCAGCGTCGGCGCCAGCCATTGCTACGGCTACGCGGCCCAGGACATCTTCGGGGCGCCGTTCCCGCACCCGACCGACCGCTTCGACGAGGGCAACGCGGACATCGTCATCTTCAACCAGAACCAGACCGCCTGGCACGAGTGCGGCGTGGCCTGCGCCTTCTCCGGCGGCTGGGGCTGGATGGACAAGTTCGGTGAGCTGTGCGCCGCCGCCCGCGGCATCGACAGGTACACCGAGCCCGGTTACCTCGATAAGGTCGGGGAGCGCATGTTCAACCTGGAGCGGGCCTTCAACGTCCGCGAGGGCCTGGGACGCCAGGACGACTACCTCCCGGAACGCCTTCGCACCGAGGGTCTCCATACCCGCAAGGCGGAGGGCGAGGGCCAGACCGTCGCCCACAACGACGGGTTCCTCGACAAGTACTACGCGCTCCGCGGCTGGACGCCGCAGGGCGTGCCCACCCCGGACAAGCTCAACGAGCTTAACCTGGGGTTTGCCATCAAGGACATGAAATAAAACAGGGTCCGCTCATGGTGAGCTTATCGAACCATGAGCGGCGTTACCTGATGCGTATCGCTAGTCCACTCCGGGCGCCGCCAGGCGCCCGGTCTCGTTTTCCTCCAGGTGGCCGCTGCACACCCCGGCGAAGGCTATCATCCCCACGTAGAAGAAGTACGGCCACAGGCTGCGCCAGGCGAAGAATAGCGGCAGCACCGCCAGGATGAGACCGGCGTGCGGGGCGCGGCGGCAGTTCCGCCAGTACCACACGATACCGACAACGAACGCCGCCGCTTCCAGCAGCGTGAACGGCAGCGCCGAGCGGATGTTCACGAGGCCGCTCGTGACGAGGTTGATGAGTCCCACCCCGAGCGGGAACATCGGGTCCCTCACCGGGGAGAGGACGGAATCGAGCCAGAGCCTCGGTCCGGCGATGATGAAGGGCAGGTTCATCGCCGTGAATACCGCGATGGTGATACCGGCGACCATCGGCAGCGGCCGCCAGCCCTCCCGGCGGTAGAGCAGCACGGCGTAGAACGGTACGATGAACCACGCCGTCTGTTTAGTGGCTACCGCCAGCCCCAGGAACAGGGCGGAGACCCAGTTCTTCCTTCCCAGCGTGAGCCAGGCCACCAGCAGCAGCGGGAAGCAGGTGACGCTCGTGTCCCCCGCGGCGATGCCGTTCCAGAACTCAAGGCTGATAAGCACCCCACCGAGGAACACCCACCGCCGCCGGCCGGGCATCACCCAGACGGCGTACCCCAGTCCCGCCGCCGCCAAAATGGCGTAGATGACCCGTATGTCCTTGATGCCCATGGCCAGGAAGGGGGCCGGCAGCAGGAAGGAGCCGGCCGGGTACGAGACCTCGGAGATGAGTTCGGCCGGGGGATGGGCAGGGTCTTTGACGGCCTGGTCGATAAGGGCCTTGATGCTGTCGAGCGAGGGGTAGGGGAAATCGTTCTTGAAGCGGCCCACCCGCAGCGGCGTGACCCTGTCGTAGGCGCCGTGGTAGGTGATGAGGCCCTCGATGATGTTGGCGTCGGCATAGGGGTTCCTGCCGGCCAGCAGGTTCTCCCCCGCCTGCTGGACGAGTATGTCGCCGTCGTTGTACTGGAAGACCTCCTTGAAGCCGGCCATGACCGCGGCGACGTCTCCGGTCTTGTGCTTCGAGAAGAAGACCGGGTAGACGACCGCGAACGTGACCACCTCCAGGACGCCGAGCGTGAACAGCGTGATGAAGATGGTGAAGGCGCCGCGGCGCACCTCCTCGCGGTGGCGCTCCAAGAAGCCGTTGCGGTTCGGCCGCACCATGCGGAACATGAGCACGAACCAGGCGATCCAGATGAAGGCCCCGCCGAGGTACCACTTCGGCGACTGGAGGACGTAGCCTATCCCGGATATCGCCGAGGCCACCAGCTGAACGACGATAATCCAGAAATAGAGCAGGACTCGCGGCGGGACATTGTACGGGATGAGACCGGTCGGTGCCGGGGCGGTGGATTGTTTCGTTTCCGGTGTGACCTGCGGCGGCATGACCTTTTCCCGAAGGCGGTGAATTGCTACCATTCTAGCGGCTCGCAACGTACGTTGCAACCGTTTTCAGCCTTCGGAACATATCATTCTCGTGCCATCTGGTTGTCAGGCATTGCCCCTTTTTGCTATTGTGAGAAAGAGAATACGGAGCGAGCAGATGCACGATATCAGCAAGTCCGGCACCATCAGCGACCGCCTGCGGACCAGGGGCTACCGCCTCACCCCGCAGCGCATGATGATCGTCGCCGCCATCGAGAACAGTCCGGACCACATCAGCGCCGAGGAGATCTACGCCCAGGTGGCCGCCAGCTACCCGCACGTCAACATCTCCACCGTCTACCGCACGCTCGACCTCCTCAAGAAGCTCAACCTCGTCTACGAGATAGACCTCGGCGAGGGACGGGTCCGTTACCATGCCGAGGAGTCCGGCCATCACCATCACCTCGTCTGCCAGAAGTGCAACCGCGTCATCGATATCGACGAGGCCACCCTCTCCGAGCTCCGTGATGTCCTGCTGAGGGACTACGATTTCTGCGCCGAGCTCCGCCACGTCGGTATCTTCGGGCTCTGCTGCGACTGCCGGGAAAAAGACGAGAAGGCCGACTGATGCCGGACGAACGCCGCCGATGGGAGCGGGAGACGCTGCGGCCGGCATTGGACAAAGTCCCGGAGAGGCAATCCCATTTCACCTTTACCTCCGGCGAAGAGGTCTCGCCGCTGTACTCCTCCGCCGACCTCGCCGGCATCGATCCGGAAGCCGTTACCGGTTTCCCCGGCGAGTATCCTTTCGGGCGCGGCATCCAGCCTACCATGTACCGCGGCCGGCTCTGGACGATGCGCCAGTACGCCGGCTTCGCCTCCGCCGCGGAGTCCAACCGGCGCTACCGCTACCTGCTGGACCAGGGCCAGACCGGTCTCAGCATCGCCTTCGACCTGCCCACCCAGATCGGCTACGATTCCGACCATCCGCTCGCCCGTGGAGAGGTCGGCAAGGTGGGCGTGCCGGTAGATACCCTAGCGGACATGGAGACGCTCTTCGAGGGCATCCCCCTCGATAAGGTCAGCACTTCCATGACCATCAACGCCACCGCTCCGGTGCTGCTGGCCATGTACATGGCCCTCGCCCGGCGGCGGGGCGTGGACGCGGCGAAGCTGGCCGGTACCATCCAGAACGATGTGTTGAAAGAGTACATCGCCCGGGGGACCTATATCTACCCGCCCGGTCCCTCGATGCGTCTCACCACGGATATTTTCGAATACTGCGCCCGGAAAATGCCGCGCTGGAACACCATTTCCATCAGCGGCTACCACATCCGGGAGGCCGGCGCCACCGCCGTACAGGAGATCGCCTTCACGCTGGCGGACGGCATCGCCTACGTGCAGGCGGCCCTCGATAAAGGCCTCGACGTGGACGACTTCGCCGGGCGGCTCTCCTTCTTCTTCGACGCCCACAACAACCTGCTGGAAGAGGTCGCCAAGTTCCGCGCCGCCCGTATCCTCTGGGCGAAGATTATGAAGGAGCGTTTTGGCGCGAAGCAGGACCGGAGCTGCATGCTGCGCTTCCATACCCAGACGGCCGGCAGCTCACTCACCGCCCAGCAGCCGTACAACAACATCGTCCGCACGGCCGTCCAGGCGCTGGCCGCCGTGCTCGGCGGGACGCAGAGCCTCCACACCAACTCCTATGACGAGGCTTTTGCCACGCCCTCGGAGGAAGCGGTGACCACAGCCCTCCGCACCCAGCAGGTGCTCGCCCACGAGAGCGGCGTGGCCGATACCGTCGACCCCCTCGGCGGGGCGTATATGGTCGAGAAATTGACCGAGGACATGATGAAGGCCGCCGAAGACTATATCGGCAAAATTGACAAGATGGGCGGGGTGCTGGCCGCCATCACCCGCGGCTACCAGCAGCGGGAAGTGCAGGAGAGCGCGTACCGGTACCAGCGGGAGGTGGAGAACGACGAACGCGTCGTGGTGGGCGTGAACAGGTTCGAAGCTCCCCATGAAGTCATTCCCGACCTGCTCCGCGTTGATCCCGCCGAAGCGAAAAATCAAATTGAACGCCTCAATAAAGTGAAAGCGGAGCGGGACACCGCCGCCGCGACCGCCGCCCTGGCCGAGCTGAAGACCGTGGCCGCCGGCGACGGCAACACGATGCCCGTCTTTATCCGCTGCGTCGAGGCCTACGCTACCCTCGGCGAGATGTGCGACGCATTGCGGGAGGTCTTCGGCACGCAGGAGGAGTTCCTCATTTTCTAGGAGGGCGAATATGAGTGGCGATGATATTTATGACCCGAAGAAAGTACCAGAAATAATGCAACGGCAACGAGAAGAAAGGAGATGCCGGTTATACACATGTCCGTTGTGTAATAAAGAATCTCTTGCGGCTTTTACCAATAAAGAGTATTTGGAATGTCTGAATGTAAAATGTCGAGCCACAGGTGTCCCGACTTCTAGCATCACCAAAATCAACATCGGCAAGGTTGAAATAAATGTATTTCCTCCGGGATGAAATCTCGCTAATATTATAGAGATAATCGACGAACTCGTTGTTGGTACCAACAATGTACCAACAATCGCGTCCATCATTTTTGATACATCAGTGTCATGGAGCATACCAGGTAGAAATCATGATAAAACGCGTTCACCATATCGCCATCGCGGTGAATAACCTTGACGAAAGTATCGCTCTCTTCGAAAAACTGCTCGGCGTCAAGGCCCGCGTCACCCCGGTCGCCGGACAGAAGGTCATCGAGGCCCGCTTCCGGGTTGGGGATGGGGCGGAGATCAACCTCGTTGCCCCGGACGGACCGGAGAGCGCCGTGGCTGCCTTCCTGGAGAAGCGCGGTGAGGGTCTCCACCACGTCGCCCTCGAGGTGGACGATGTTGACGCGGCCCTCCGGAAAATGGAAAACCAGGGCGTCCGTCTCATCGACAAGCAGGGACGCGAAGGCGCCGCCGGACAAATCGGATTCCTCCACCCGAAATCGGCCAGCGGCGTGCTCGTGGAGCTCGTCGAGCCTGTAGAAGAAGAAAAATAAAGCAAGGAGAACCAACCCCATGATCAAGAACCTGGACCACGTCGGTATCGTCGTCAAGGACCTCGACGAGACCATGAAGATCTACGGCGCCATGCTCGGCGCGGAACCCGTCGCCAAGATGGAGATGGGCCCCATGCGCAAGGCGGACTACAAGGTGGGCGGCTCGCTGCTGGAGTTCTTCCACGGCGGCGGCGAGAGCCCCTTCGCGGACTGGCTGGCCGAGAATGGTGAGGGGCTCCACCACATCAGCTACGAGGTCGAGGACATCGCCGGTGAGCTCAAGAGGCTGGCCGAGCTCGGTGTCAACCTCCAGGACAAGGAGCCGAGGGAGATCCCCGGCGGCACGAAGATTGCCTTCGTGGGGCCGGAGGGCTCCAGCGGCGTCGTCATCGAGCTCGTCGAAAAGGCGAAGTAACCACAGCCTTGTCATTCTGAGGGCGCGAAGCGCCCGTGAGAATCTGGATGACGGGGAAAAGGGTAACGCTGGTATAATGGGGCCGATAATGTACACCGGAGACCGCGCATGAGCGGCAAAATACGGGTCCTCATCGCCAAGCCCGGCCTCGATGGCCACGACCGCGGGGCCAAGGTGGTGGCGCGCGCCCTGCGGGACGCCGGCATGGAGGT
>CAZOMF010000055.1:0-11919 GCA_964580635.1 uncultured Dehalococcoidaceae bacterium | reverse complement strand
GGGCCGGACTGGTCCAAGGTCACCCATATCTGCATCGGCGGGCCGCGCCGCCAGGACTCCGTCGCCGAGGGCCTCAAGCGCCTCAACACGTTCGATTACGTCATCATACATGACGGTGCCCGTCCCCTCGTCACCCCTGACCTCATCAACCGCGGCCTGGCCGCCGCTGAAGAAACCGGCGCCGCCGTGGCCGCCGTGCCTGTCACGGACACCATCAAGCGCGCGGACAAGGACCTCACCGTGCTGGAGACCCTCTCCCGGCATAATCTCTGGGCCGTTCAGACGCCGCAGATTTTCCGATTCGATGTCATCCAGATAGCCCACCTCCAGGACGCCGAGGAAGCCACCGACGATGCCTCCCTCGTGGAGCGGCTCGGCCACAAGGTCAAGCTCTACCTGGGCGCCTACGATAACATCAAGATTACCACCCCGGACGACCTGACCGTGGCGCACAACATCCTCCGCCAGCGGGGCGAGTTCTCATGAGGGCCGGCATCGGCTACGATATCCACCCGCTCGTGGCGGACCGGAAGCTCGTGCTGGGCGGGGTTACCGTTCCCTTCGAGAAGGGCCTCGACGGCTGGAGCGATGCCGACGTCCTCACCCACGCCGTCATGGACGCCCTGCTCGGCGCCGCGGCCCTCGGGGACATCGGCCTGCACTTCCCCCCCGGCGACGAGTCCCTCAAGGGCATCTCTTCCATCACTTTACTGGAGCGTGTCCGCGACCTGCTTGCACAGAACGGGTACGCGCCCGCCAACGTCGATGTCACCGTCGTCGCGGAACGCCCCCGGCTGCGCGACCATATCGATCCCATGCGGGCCAATCTCGCCGCCGCCTTGAAAATCGACGTGGAGCGCGTCAGCGTCAAGGCGAGCACCAACAACACGCTCGGCAGTCTCGGCGCCGGGGAAGGCATTGCCGCGCTGGCCGTCGCCGCCATCGAGGAGCGCTCATGAGTCTCGCCCGCGTCATCTTCATCCTCATCGGCGTCCTGATCGCCGCCTTCGGCGTCTGGCGGTACCTGCCCAAGACCCTCCTCTACATCAAGCCGGGCGCCATCCGCGGTACTTTTTATGAAGGCTCTTCGCTGGACCACGCCATGGCGGAAAAGGCGCGGGAGACCGTGGACGCGCTTACCTTGCTCGGCTTCGTACCCGCCGGCATCCAGCTTGAAAAGCCCCCGCTCTGGTCGCGCGCCCTGAAGGTGCTCATCCTCACCAGCGGCTCCGGCCCGGAGCTCGCCTGCGTCATTCCCGCCAAGCGGGGCGTCACCTGGTACTTCGAGACCCTCTTCGAGGACGGCGCCATGGTCATTACCGCCGGCAGCGGCTTCAAGCCCGTCAACCAGGGCGGCCTCTACCAGTCCGTGCCGGAAGGCCTGGACGCGGCCGGGCTCCTGGACCGCCACCGCGATAACGTCGCCCATTTCGTCAGCGAGGGCCATACGCCTGTCAAGCGCTACCCGGTGGACGTCATCGCCGGCAGCACGCAGGTCTACTATGGCTTTCCGGTCGTCCGCCACGGCATGCGCACCTACGGCTCGATGAACGCCATCCCCCTCGCGATGTTCTTCATTCCTCTCGTCATCGCCATCCTCTGAACGAGGGCATTCCTTCCCGCGCCTTCGGCTGGTATAATGGAACCAGGCCGGCGCCGGCCCTATCGATAACGTGACAGGCGGCTTGACATGAAAATTTTCAACACACTTTCCGGACAGAAAGAAGAATTCACGCCTCTGGGCGACCCGGTAACGATGTACGTCTGCGGCGTCAACCCCTATTCGGACGCCCACATCGGCCACGCCCTCAGCTACGTGTTCTTCGATGTCGTCCGCCGCTACCTGGAGTACCGCGGCTTCAAGGTCAGGCACGTCCAGAACATCACGGACATCGAGGACAACATCATCGCCACCGCCAACCGGCAGGGCGTTACCGTCGAGGAGCTGACGCAGAAGTACACCGCCCGCTATAACGAGGACATGGCCGCCCTCAACGTGACCCCGCCCCACGTTTACCCCCGCGCCATGGGCGAGATCGACAAGATGATCGAGGTCGTCGGCGTCCTCGTCGAGAAAGGCTTCGCCTACGTCGTCGGCGGCGATGTCTACTTCCGGGTGCGCAAGATGACCGATTACGGCAAGCTTTCCAAGCGCGACCCCGAGCAGATGATGGCCGGCACTCGCGTGGAGGCGGGCGAGGGCAAGGAAGACCCCATGGACTTCGTGCTCTGGAAGGCCGCCAAGCCCGGCGAGCCGTCCTGGGACAGCCCATGGGGCAAGGGACGCCCCGGCTGGCACATCGAGTGCACCGCCATGTCCATGAAGTACCTCGGCGAGCAGATAGACATCCACGGCGGCGGCCAGGACGTCGTTTTCCCCCACCACGAGAACGAGATCGC
Organism: uncultured Dehalococcoidaceae bacterium; assembly: GCA_964580635.1. Taxonomy (GTDB): domain Bacteria; phylum Chloroflexota; class Dehalococcoidia; order Dehalococcoidales; family RBG-16-60-22; genus DAOUEG01. The sequence continues at coordinate 9,519 of CAZOMF010000055.1, read as the reverse complement.
CCAGTCGGAGGCCTACAGCGGCAAGAAGCCCTTCGTACAATACTGGGTCCACAACGGCCTGCTCCGCATGGGCGAGGAGAAGATGAGCAAGTCGCTCGGCAATCTCATCACTATCCGGGACGCCCTCAAGACCTATACGCCGGACGGGCTTCGCGTGTTCTTCCTCAGCTCATACTACCGCTCCCCGCTCACCTATACGGACGAGTCGCTCGATGCCGCCCAGCGCGGCGCCGACCGCCTCCGCCAGGCCATGGAGCGGACCGGGGCCGGCCAGGCCGCCCCGGACGCCAGCCCCGAGAGCTGCCGCGACCCCTTCATCGCCGCGATGGACGATGATTTCAATACCCCCCAGGCTCTGGCCGTCCTTTTCGACCTCGCCCGGGACATCAACAAGGCGGCCGACGCCGGCGAGGACCCATCTTCGCTTCAGGCTACCCTCAAGGAGCTCGGCGGCGTGCTCGGGCTGACCTTCGCCGCCCCCGCTGGCGATGCGGCCGGTGACATCGCCCCTTTCGTCGAGCTCCTCATCACTACCCGTGCCGGACTCCGCCAGGCCAAACAGTTCCAGCTCGCGGATGATATCCGCGACCAGCTGGCGGGGCTGGGCATCTTCCTGGAAGATACTCCTCAGGGCACCACCTGGAAACGCAAGCGCTAAGGTACGGAGGTACGTGCCATGTGGCAGAACGTCGGGTATACCTTCATCGGTGCCGGTGTCCTCGTGCTCATCGGCTGGGCGGTCAAGGGTTTCTTCGTCGCCGATGACATCCCTCTCCTGCTCCGCATCGCCGCCGGCGTCATCGGGGTCGGCGTGCTTATTCTGCTCGGTGTCGCCGTCAAGGACCGGCTCACGAAAAAGGACGAATTCAAGGAGGTGGAGCATTGATTATCACCACCACGGAAAGCGTCGAAGGTAAGAAGATCAAGCGGACCATCGGCATGGTGCGCGGCAGCACCATCCGCGCCAAGCACATCGGCAAGGACATCATGGCCGCCTTCCGGAACCTGGCCGGCGGTGAGATCAGCGAGTACACCCAGATGATGGCCGAATCACGCGAGCAAGCGCTCAAACGCATGGTGGAGGATGCGGAGAAGCAGGGCGCCAACGCCGTCATCGGCATCCGCTTCGGGACTTCGATGGTCATGCAGAACGCCGCCGAGGTCCTCGCCTACGGTACAGCCGTCGTTCTGGAGTAAAAAAGACGGGGAGGCACGGTGTTCGTTCCGTACCTCCCCGTCTTGACCACTCGCGGCCCGCCGCTTATTTTCCGCCTATCCCGGGTAATTGTATCCCCTCTTGCCCGCCGCTACAGGATTCCACTCACGGATCATGAACGGGCTGACTTCGGAGATCCGGGTACGCCACGCGTGGTGCCGGTTGCCCGGCTGGGACAAGTTCCGGCCTGCTACCCCTTCCCGATGCGGAATACCTTGGTGCCGCAGATGGGGCAAACGCCCTGGACGGCCGGCCGGCCGTTCTTCAGTGTCACGTTCTTGGGATTCTTGATTTCAACCTTTTTTCTGTCCTTCATGCAATAGGCCTGCACCATTTCCGGACCTCCTTCGGTTGTCTTGCCTAGCAGGTTAGCAAACCTTCTCTCGTTTGTCAATAGCTACAAGCTCGTTTCTACGCCCTTTTTCAGGCGTGCGTACCGGACATGTCGGAACCGTCTCCGGCGCTTCGAGTCCCGCGCTCGTCAAAACGAAAACGGCGGGCTTTTCAGCCCGCCGCGCGAAGTCCTTTCCGGGACACCCGCTCAGCCGGAGACGCGGAGCGAGACGATAGCCAGTATGACGAAAAGCGCCGCCAGCACGATGGTCAGCTGGAACAGCGTCTTCTCGACGCCTCGCTTGGTCCGATAGACCGTATCAGCCTGCCCGAAGATACCGCCGAGACCGCCGCCCCGTACCTGGAGCAGCGAGACGACGATGAGGGCCACCGCGATCACGATCTGTGCTATATATAAATACGTGTCCATGCCGTTGTTCCTCCACCTGCCGGCGGCTAACCGGCCTCATCCAGCTTCCGCTTGAGAACATCGTTGACGACCTGGGGATTGGCCTGCCCCCGGGTCGCTTTCATGACCTGCCCGACGAGGAACTTGAGGGCCTGCTCTTTCCCGGCCCGGTAGTCCGCTGCGGGCTGCACATTCAAGTTTATCACTTCAACGACGATTTTCTCAAGCTCCGCCGTATCGCTGATCTGGCTGAGGCCTCGCGCCGCGATGATATCCTTGGCGCTCGTGCCGCTCCGGTACATCTCTTCCAGCACCGCTTTGGCGCTGGGCTGGTTGATCGTCCCGTTCCCGATGAATTCAAGCAGCTCCACCAGGTAGTCCGGGCTTATCTTCGAGGCCATTTCTTCAAAATCGATACCGGAAGCGTTCAGATGACGGGAAAACTCGCCCAGCACCCAGTTGGCCACCAGCTTGCAGTGTTCCTGCCGGGTCCCGTTTTTCGGCGGACGAGCCACGCACGCCTGGAAGTAGTCCGCCAGGGGCTTGCTGACGGTGAGCTGCTCGGCGTCCGCCCGGGGCAGCCCGAACTCCTCCATGAACCGCTCGCGGCGCGCCTCGGCGAGCTCCGGCAGCCGCTTCCTGACCTCGTCCACCCACTCGCGGGAGATGATCATCGGCGGCAGGTCCGGCTCCGGGAAATAGCGGTAATCGTGAGCGTACTCCTTGGTACGCTGGGAGACCGTCTTGCCGCCGGCCTCCACCCAGCCGCGCGTCTCCTGCACGATAGGCTTGCCCCCGGCGAGGGCCTTGCGCTGCCGGTCGGCCTCGTACTCCATGGCTAAAAACACGGCCCGGAAGCTGTTCATATTCTTGATCTCCACCTTGACCCCGAGCTCGCTGCTGCCTTCCGGCCGCACGCTGATGTTGGCGTCGCAGCGGAAGCTCCCCTCCTCCATGTTGCCGGTCGAGACGCCGAGGTACTGGAGGATGCTGCGGAGCTTGATGAGGTACTGGCGGGCTTCCTCCGGCGAGCGCAGGTCCGGCTCCCCGACGATTTCCATGAGCGGACAGCCGGCCCGGTTGACGTCCACCAGGGAGAAATCGCCGCCCAGGCCGCTCCGGTGGGAGAGCTTGGCGGTGTCCTCTTCGAGGTGCACCCGCGTCACGCCGATGCGCCGCCGCACGCCGTCCACCTCGATCTCCAGCCAGCCCCCCAGGCCGATTGGTTCGTCGTACTGGGATATCTGGTAGCCTTTCATCAGGTCCGGGTAGTGGTAGTTCTTGCGGTCGAACTTGGTGAACTCCGGCACCGTGCAGTTGAGGGCCAGCGCCGTCATCATGGTGTACTCCACCGCCTGCCGGTTGATGACCGGCAGCACCCCCGGCATGCCCAGGCAGACGGGACAGACGTGGGTATCCGGCGGCGTGCTGGCATAGTCCGCCGAGCAGCCGCAGAACATCTTGCTGTGCGTGAGGAGCTGGGCGTGGACCTCCAGCCCGATTACGGTCTCGTAGTTCATGGTCCGGTCTCAAAAAAAACGACAGTCCCAGTATACCAAGTATGCCGGTAGCTGACAATAAAAGGCGTGTGCCCGTCGCCGGGGCGGTATGCTATAATCCTGAGAGCGTGGGGCCGTAGTTCACTCGGGAGAACGCCTGCTTTGCAAGCAGGAGGTAACGGGTTCGAATCCCGTCGGCTCCACCATGAAGCTAGAGAAACAACCCTGAACCTCATGGTTGTTGCAAAACACAAAGGTGGTTAAATACCATTTAGACCACCTGATTGTATAGGGCGGGCTGCGCAAGAGGAATGGTTATATATGCGCGCGCGCAAACAACAATCCCCACGTCAATCCAGTCACTAGTCAAAGGTTTCGTGCTAACTCAACGAACGGACTGTAAAAGCCCAAGAACCGTTGAATACTACGAAACCAATCTACGCCGATTCCTATGGTTTGCTGAAAAGCAAGGCTGGCCGGAAGATGTACGCCTGATTAATGAATGGAATGTTCGCGAATTCCTGGCATATGTTTCCGAACAACTTAATCGCTGGGGAGCTGAAGGTAATGGCTCAGAATCCAGCAAAGGAAAGGCCACCTATTCGACAGTTCATCACTACTATTGCGTTCTAAAGGCGTTCTTTAACTGGTGCGTCCGTGAGGATTTCCTGACAGACAGTCCAGTTACGAAAATCAAGCTCAAAAATCCAAGGCTAAATGTAGTTCAACCGTATTCAGAACAAGAGATAATGAGGATGCTTGATGTCTGTGACAGAGACATCAAGAACGGAGCAAAGCTCCTCGGCACGAGAAACAGGGCGATGGCGCTGATGTTGCTAGATACCGGACTGAGGATCAGCGAGCTATCCAACATCCGACTGGATGAAATAGATACAGAACGCGGTTGGATAAAGGTCAAGGGTAAAGGAGCAAAGGAACGGGTAGTAAGAATCGGCACGATTACTCAAAAGGCTCTTTGGAGGTATCTGGTATTCAGAGAGAAAGCGAAGTGCCAACAGCTTTGGATAACAGAAGAGAGCCGGCCAATGAAGGTTGCGGGAGTACAGGTGACTATTCGAAACCTGAAGAAAAGGGCTGGCATAGAATCGAAAGGCAGCTGCCATAAGTTTCGGCACACGTTCGCATTGAACTTTCTGAGGCAGGACAGAAATCCGTTTAACCTGCAATACTTGCTTGGTCATTCTGACTTAAGGATGGTCAAGCATTACGTGTCAACGCTAGGAATGGAGGATGCGCTGAAAGCGCACGAGAACGCCAGTCCAGCCGATATGTTGGGACTAAGATAGGCCGGACACGGGCTTGAGCGAGGCGGGCGGAGGGCGAAAGCCCGCCCGCCTCCTACTCATTCAAGATTTTACAATTGGGGTCAGGCTCGATGGGTATTGATTTTTACGAAAATTTGTGCTAAACTCGGGGGCAGCGAGAAACCGAGTAAACCACTTTCTCGGCCCCCTCGCCCACGAAAACAGAATAGTAGTGCACAGAACGGGAAGCCCACCAGCTTCCCGTTTTTTATTGGTCAAAAATCGGGAGGTGGTGAAGGTGACAACGGTCAATGAAGCCGGCAGAAAAGGCGGCCTGACCGTCTTAAACAATCGTGGGAAGGAACACTTCTCAGAGATTGGACGGAAGGGCCAAGAGAAAATGAGAGAGCTGCACCCCGGCATGGCTTCGGAATGGGGTAAGAAAGGAGGTAGGCCTAGGAAGCACTAACAATCGAAGTGGTGGTGGGGAAAGCGTGGCAATAAATAGAGGAGATTCGCAGTCCGCCCTATTAGCACGCCTCGCCTTCCCCACTCCATGGTACATCTTTCTGTCAATGGGCGGTACTGCCATGTTCGATGAAAGGAGCACACAACCCCCGTCCCCCTATTCTTGATAATTACAACACAACTGGCCGGAAGCTGAATACGGGAGGAAAGCCGTTTTGGTACGACCTGACTCCCGAGGAGAAACGAAAAAAGAAGTTCAACCGCGCCTTCCAGCGGTTCATGCTTGGTATCAGTATGCCCGGCGAATATCGTCTACTGACGCTGACCACTCCACCAGAGTTTAAGGGAGACCTGCATACGGCCTTCCGCAATTTTATAAAAAGGATGCGCCGAGAGGGATTAGCCCGAGAATACTTTGCGGTGAAGGAATGGAACAAGCAACACACCTGCCAGCACCTTCATGTGGTGCTTCGCCTGGACTACATCCAGTATCAACTGGCACGTAAACATTGGAGAGCCGTTACCGGCGCGGTCTGGATTCATGTCGATAAGGTGAAGTCCACCAAGGGCATGGCCAACTATCTAGGCAAGTATCTGAACAAAGCGTGGGATGATGAGCCGGGCAAGCGGTCATACTGGTACGCTTATGAATGGATCTATCGCAAGTGGCGCGGCTTTAGTAAAGTGATGTACAAGGTTGGTGAGCCGGTATCAGTCTATGAGCACCAGCTCGTCCACGAAATTAAGGACCGTGAAAAACGTCTAGAGTATATGAACCATCGCATTGTCGAGGCAACACTCTCTGCTGTGCGTCAAGGGCTGTCGGTGACAGAGCTTGAAATCTTCCTGAAACCATAGCCCCGGATTGCGTCGGTGTGCCCATGTAGTAGATGAGGTTTGGCCGTTAGCCGGTCTTGCCTGAGCTTGTGAGTGCGACAGGCGTTCCTTTTTCCCCTCAACGCCTGCTGCCAGCGAACAAGCCCGCAAGCCCGAAGGGCGCGCCAGTCTAAGCCTAGCACGGTGCCGCAGGGTTAGAATATTCCGGGTAGGCAGGTGGTATTATTAATCGATGCCACCATCAGATTGACTTCCCGATGATTTTCTCGTGAGCCAAGGTAATATCATTACCGCGTGGCACGTTCATGCAACCGACATCCGGTTTACGCAGTTCTTAATTCTCATCCTGATGCCCGGGAATACCATTACCCGGTGAATTCTTTCCAGACGTTATTCCCGGCCGATAGCAAGTGAGTATTCAGTGATGCTACCGGTCGCCGGCGAGATTTTGCCGATCTGGTTTTTCGAGTTTTCGGTAAACCACAGATCCCCATCGGGACCAAGGGCGATAGCGTAGGGAGCCGTGTAAGCGGTCGGAATGTCGTACTTGGTGATTTCGCCCGTTATTGGAGAAATCTTCCCGATCGTGTTTTCAAATACGTCGGTGAACCACAGGTTACCGTCAGGACCGGATACTATGGCGTGAGGACCGACGAAGTCGCCAGGAAGTTCGTACGTGCTGATCACCCCGGTAGCAGGGACGATTTTGCTGATGCTGTTGTCATTCAGTTCGGTAAACCACACATTGCCATCCGGCCCGGCGGTGATACCGTAGGGGCCGGCGTTGACGCCATTGGCGGCGGGAACCTCGTACTCCGTGATCTCACCGGTTGCAGGGGAGATCTTCCCGACCTTGCCTCCCTGTGATTCGGTGAACCACACGCTGCCGTCGGGGCCGGATACGATACCGTCATAAATCCGGGCAAGTGGCGTCGGGACATTGTACTCAGTGATGTGACCATCCTCCGGCGATACCATCCCGATCTTGTTTTCAAACGATTCGGTAAACCAAAGATTGCCATCCGCCCCGACCGTTATGCCGATGGGTCCGGCTTTTCCCGTCGGAACATCGTACTCGGTAATTTCTCCCGTCGCCGGGGAAATCCTGGCGATCTTATTTCCGTACGATTCAGCGAACCACACGTTCCCGTCCGGGCCGGACGTAATCCCCCAAGGAGAAGAGTTGGGAGTGGGAACATCGTATTTAGTGATCAGCCCGGTCAGGGGAGAAATCTTACCGATCTGATTTTCATTGGACATGGTAAACCACACGTTGCCATCTGGACCCGCCGTAATAACCCGGGCGATAGGTCCAACGACCGTGGTGGTGGTGTTGTGTAAAGGCGGCGATGTAGAAGGAATGGTGGAGGAGGGAGTTTCGGTTGTCGCACTCGCTTGGCATGCACTCAATCCCGAACCGAGGGTGATAAGTAGAGCTATACAGATCCAAGTTATTTTCTTCATTTGTTTCCATCCTAAGGTGTTCGCTACCAGTCTACCACCATAAAAATGTTTCATTTTCTAAGTAGTGAATCACGGCGAACTCGGCGGTTCCCACGAGAAGCCGAAAGCGGTACCATCTTCGTATTCGCCGGAGATTTCCAGCGTATAAGGGTAATTCCCGTAGGGAGGCCAGCCGCCGAATCCCCCGCCGACAAGCCGGCTGTCGGCGATCAGGGTCTGCCCGGACGGGCGTCCGGACATGGTGGTAGTAACCGTGGCGCCGGTGCAGCTGACGAGCACTCCGATGATCAGCGACGCGGCAAGTAGCAGCGCCAGGAACCCGATGCAGATGTTGTTCCTCATCCTCTCAGATCTCCCTAATACTCTCTAACGTATCTAACCACAAAAAGTTGTCTTCGTGATATTATACGATCATCCTAGAGAGTATTACAATGTTCTCGCTGCGTTCACTTAATGACAATCGTGCTGGCTCCATATCATCGGGTCCGAAGAGCGACGGTGGCGGCGAGGCCGAGTTCGATGGCGCGAGCTTCCTCCAGCGACGACTCTCCTTACTACCTTTAGCGTAAAATGCATCAACACGAAAAAACCGGACAGTCTTGAAAAGAATAAGGCTCAAAAATGGGTAAAGCAAGGAATTTCGAAACGAAAGAGAGTATTTGGGGGCAGCTGGAATCGAAGGTAGAGCAGGGGTTAGTTTTTGTTTCTCGATGAGTAGTTCAGAAAGCTTTCTGACTTGCTGGCCACAATGGAAGGGTTCCTAACCTTCGCTTAAACACCCTCGCAGCAAATCCCTCACGCGATGGATCGTTCCCTGATTTTCGAAAGAGAGTTCGGGAACTGTCCAGGGTGGCGACGGTGGCTGGATTCGAATTGCTAACCACCTTTAGCTGGATCAGGGAAGCGTTATCCCCAAAGGATCTTCAGCTACCAGGTTTTTCCCGCTTTCACGAAGACCCAAAGATATATCTACATTCAATTCATTATCAGGAAGCGGATTCATCCCATCGGCGTTTAAATAAAACTCAAAATTGATTGTCCCTGTTTCCAGTACGCCAAAATCATCGACAGAAAGAATCGCTCCTCCGCTGGAAGGAACGATTGATTCAAATTTCATGGACGGCATGGGATAAACTCCGGGTGTGGAAAACATCAGAGCTGAAGCTGGATTGACGTTATTGAATTCCAACGAAGCTGATTTAACTTTGATGGAATCTACATGCGTGATCTGGAAAGAAAGCCGATAGAGATCTCGCCCCGTATCCTCAACCAGCACCCATATCCCCGCGAGTTGTTCGGAGCCAGCATCTTTTTTAAAGGCAACGTTATAATACTTAACTTGTCCCTGTGCTTGGTCTTCCTGCGTAACCTCCGCCAACAACGGTCGATTGCTTGCGGTACACGATGTGAGAAATCCGATTGATATAATAAGGCAGAGTCCCAAGATGGCTATTGCAGACAGACCACGATTGTTCAACAGATTCCCTCAAGAACGAATTAATCTCCCGTATATATAACCGAAAAAGTAATAAAAGGATAGCACGGGAGAACGTAAAATGAAAAAAGTGGCTGACACTGCACGCCAGCGAGTGAACCTTTATCCCTTTTCATTAGTCAGTACGATTTATGTTTCCCGGCGATGTGAAAAGCTAAACGATATCACCCAATCCTGCGCACCGCAGGATGAATATCCCGATGTTCTTCAGTTGACGAGTAGGCTGAGCTGCGATTAATATAGGTATCGAAAAGGAGGCAAGCGGCCTCCGCCTTTTACAAGCCGTGCTTTGCAAGCAGGAGGTAACGGGTTCGAATCCCGTCGGCTCCACCACCAACCTATAAAAACCTTTCTAAATTCACGATGTTGGTTGAAATTAAAGTGATAATATGACTTCGCAAAACAGACGTGTCATATTTGGATTGGTTGTAGGGTTTGTCTCACTTCTAACCTTTGCCAGCATAACCACCATGACTATGGCGGTTATAAACAACCACTATTGGTACATCGACAATCCAACAATAATAATTGTA
>CAZOMF010000054.1:0-11966 GCA_964580635.1 uncultured Dehalococcoidaceae bacterium | reverse complement strand
GCGAGGTCTTTTCAGATTGTCTGTTCCATTTTCTTCCGCCAGCCATGCGTACGGTTGACAATCCTGCCCGATTCTTGTATATTTTAGAATCAAAATATTGTACGTATACGTATTATAAATTTACGGAACGACCGTACGGTACGACCGCATGGTCCTTGGTCGCAGAGGTTAGAAATGACGAACACAAAAAACCATACGAGTGAAACGATAAAGAAAATCCTGGGATTCGAGTCGGAATCGGTAATCCACTCCGATACGGCAGACCAGCCGGCTACCCCGAATTCCCGGATCGTGAACCTTAATGTGAACGGCACGGATTGCCGCATCCAGGTCGAGCCGAATTGGCCCCTGCGAGACGTCCTGCGCCAAAAACTGGGTCTGACATCCATCAAGGATATGTGCGGCGGCTACGGGGCCTGTGGCTCCTGTACGGTGATACTGGACGGCAGGCCGGTCCTGTCCTGTTCGATATTGACGGTCGAATGCGATGGCGCCGTCATCGAAACCGCCGAGGGCATCGCTGAGGCCGACCATCCCCTGGTAGATGCCTATGTCCGAAACTGGGTGGCACAGTGCGGCTATTGTACACCCGGTTTCTTGGTGACTGCCAAGGCGTTGCTTGACCGTAATCCCAATCCTACCGTGGATGACATCAAAGAAGCCCTCGGCGGAAATATCTGCCGTTGCGGCACGTACCCCGTCCATATCAAGGCCATTCTGGAAGCCGCCGAACAATTGAGAGAGGAACACTGATCATGGCAGAAAAACGAACGGGCAACAAACCATGGTTGTGGCGACCTCCGGAAAACGGGTATGTCGGCCGGCGTGGACTGCGTCCCAAGGAAGCCTTCGAGAAGGTGGCCGGCAAGGCCGTTTATACCAGTGATGTCTACCTTCCCGGAATGCTGTATGCCAAAGTCTATCGCTCCCCCTTCGCCCATGCCAGGATCAAGAGCATGGATACGAGCAAGGCTGAAGCCCTTGCGGGAGTTAAGGCGGTCATCAGATATGATGATGAAAATCTCGACTTGAAAGACTATTTCCCGAGAGAAATGGGCTGGTTCTGGTGGCGTGATTCTATCCTGCCCGACACGGCGGATTTTTTTGGAGTAAGGTTGGGCGCCATCGTTGTTGCAGAAAGCGAAGAGATATGCGATCAGGCGCTGAAGCTGGTCGGGGAAGGCATTGAATGGGAACAATTGCCTTTCATCCTGGACCCTGAAGAAGCGCTGAAGCCGGATGCTCCCCTGCTTCACCCGGAAATCAATGCCGAAAATAACATATGGAAAGACGTGGTAATCCTCAACCAGGGAGATGTCGAGAAAGGCTTCTCCGAATCGGAGAACGTCGTCGAGTTCATCCTGAAGAAAGAGGAGGACGATATTTGGGCAACCCCGCAGCCGGGTTGCATGGTGGCGTATTGGAAAGGTGAGGAACAGGGCAGGGGAGCAGAACTGGAATTCTGGTTTCACGGCGCGGCTATCGGCAGGGATATCAGGTTCGGGATACTGCCGGAGTTCGACAGTGATGTCAAACTGAAAGTGCATACCCCGCACAACGGGGCCATGTTCGGCAGTAACCAGATGGGTTATACCGCCCAATTGTGCCGCTACGCGGTGATAGCGACCAAGAAAACTCGCAAGCCGGTGAAGATCGTCGATGACTACGGTCAAACATGGGAGGGTACGAGCTATGAAACCGGGGTATCTCGCTACAAGGTGGGGTTCAACAATGATGGTACCATCGTGGCAATCAAGATCGACCTTTGCCAGCACGAAGGTCACCCTATAACTTCGAAGTTTATCGATGTCCTGAAAACGCCCAATGTCCATGTCCGTCAGGTGCACGCTTACTGGAGCAAGGCCCACGAATCCTGCTGGAAGGATGGCGCGATGAATTGCACCTTGGCCAACATGGTGATAAACAAGGTGGCGGCTCATCTCGGCATGGACCCGGTTGAGGTCCAGCTCGTGAATGACGGCGTCAAGGGTCACGACATGGCATGGCTGGACGATAACGTTAAAAAGAAATTGGGGATGCCGTTGCGGGACAGTTTGAAGGAGGTGATCGAAGCCGGCAAAGCCGCCTTCGACTGGGACAGTAAGTGGCACGCCCCCGGTACTCGCACCATGCCCAACGGCAGGATGCATGGTGTCGGTTTCTATGCGGTGGCATCCTGGGCCACCGGTAATCGTTTCAACGCGGGCAATCATCCTCATCCTGGAATATCAATGGCCCGCGATGGAAGTGTCACCATCTTTTTTAGACGCTGCGACTGCGGCCAGTCCGCCCCTACGACATATTGCCAGATCGTTGCAGACGAGCTGGGTATCAAGTATGAGGACGTCAAAATAGAATTCAAAGAATATGCTGCTTTCGATGCAATGCACCCGGCCGGATCTATGGGTTCATCGATCAATTCATACGGCTTGATACTGACCGCCAGAGAATTAAAGAGTCGCATCCTCGAGTATGCCATTAAACCTATCCCTGTGCCGGGGGGCGCCCCCGGCTATCAGCCGCCGCCCAAGCCATCCCCCTTTGAAGCCCTGACAATTGAGCAGATCGATGTTCGTGAAGGCAATATTTTCGAGATAGCGAACCCGGAGAATGCAATACCCGTTAAGACAGTGGTATCTTCCCATATGCCAGGCTGGATCGAAAACGGCCCGTTCTTTGCCGCCGTCGTACCTCCCGAACCGTATAATCCTGGCGAACAATACAGTATGGCCAGGCAAGGCTGCTTCATCGAAGTGGAGGTCGATACCGAAACGGGAGAGGTCGAGGTAACCAAATTCGTCCATTCCTACGACCTTGGCCAGTCAATCAATCCCGAAGTGAACGAGGCACAGCTGTACGGCGGTGCCTACGAAGGCATCGGCGTTTCCGCTACTGAAGCTATCTTCTACGACCCGAAAACAGGCGTCAAGTTGAATGACAATTTCCTGGGGTATCCTATTCTCACGATCCTTGACCTCGGACCTATCGAGTGCCCTATTGTGGAGACTCATCTCGGATACAGTTCCTACGGGCTTTACGGCTGCAGCGAAGCAGGCAAGGCGGCCACGGCGGCTGCCTTGCTCGTTCCAGCCGTTTACAATGCGATCGGCAAGTGGATTGACTATACGCCTGTTACACCGGAGAGAGTGCTTCAAGCATTAGGAAAGGCTTAGTAAGGCATCGTACCTATGAAGAGCTTGATGAAGTTCGAACATAAAAATGCAGCCACGATAGAAGAAGCGACCTCACTACTTAACCAATATGGAAATAAGGCCTGGGTTATCGCTGGTGGCACTGATGTCATTGGGACCATGAGGTTTGAAATACTCCGCGATTACCCCGAGGTTTTGGTCAATCTCAAGACGATCCCCGGACTGGACGCTATTGGGGAACACGACGGTGTTCTCAAGATAGGCGCGCTCACACGCCTTCAGGATATAGCCACCAATGCAATGATCAGTGATACATACGCGGCGCTTTCCCAAGCCGCCGGAAGGACCGCCTCACCTCATGTCAGGGAAATGGGCACCATCGGGGGTAACATCTGCCAGCTTATCAGGTGCTGGTATTTCCGGAAAGAGGAAAACCGGTTCGACTGCATTAGAAAAGGCGGCACTCGGTGCCATGCCGTACTCGGGGATAACAGATACCACTCCATATTTGGCGCTGTAAAGGTCGGCGATCCGCCATGCGCTCAAAGCTGTCCCGCGAGCACGGATATTCCCGGTTACCTGGCTGCCTTCAGGAACGGCAACATAGCTGAAGCTGCCAGTCATCTGCTCGACTATAATCCCCTGCCCTCGATCACGGGTCGGGTCTGTCCGCGTTTCTGCGAAAGGGAATGCAATCGAAACGAACTGGATGAAGCTGTATCCATCAGATCGATCGAACGGGCTGTCGGTGATTACTTGCTCGATCACGCCGACGAAATGTACCGTGCTCCGAAAAAAGGGACCGGTAAAAAAGCAGCGATCATTGGTTCCGGCCCGGCAGGTCTTTCCACGGCCTATTATTTGAGAAAGCTCGGCCATGACGTGACTGTTTTCGAGGCATTCGAGGAGCCGGGCGGGATGTTGAGATACGGCATACCGCCGTACCGGCTGCCGAAGGATGTTCTCAACCGACAGGTGAAAGCCCTCGAAAACATGGGCATCGAGTTCCATTGTGTCACCTCTATCGGAGATAAAATGCCGTTTACGGAGCTCAGAAACCAATACGATGCGGTGTTTTGCAGTAACGGGGCGTGGAACCAGCCGTCTCTGGGCTTGAACGACGAAGGACTGCTTACCTCCGGCCTTACGTTTCTGACTCGGGTGAATCAGGGATTTAGGGAGGTTACAGCCGATAAAATCCTGGTGATCGGCGGAGGCAGTGTGGCCATGGATGTCGCCATTACCGCCCGGAGGCTAGGTGTAAAAGACATAACAGTCGCATGTCTGGAATCCGAAGCCGAGATGCCAGCGCTGCGGGAAGAGGTCGAGCAGGCCGTGCAGGAAGGGATCAAGCTTCTTCCTTCTTGGGGTCCGTCCGGTGTCCTCAAGAGAAAGGGCAAACTCATTGGAATGGAATTGAAGCGTTGTGTTTCGGTCTATGACAGCGAAGGTCGCTTCTCGCCCATTTACGATGCTTCTGTCAAGGAAAAGGTCGAAGCCGACCAAGTGATACTGGCTATCGGTCAACAACCCGACCTCTCTTTCGCTGGAAATTCGCTGGAAGTAAGACGGGGTCTGATCATAGTTGACCCGGACACCCAGGCTACCGAGCTAGCCGGCGTGTATGCCGGCGGTGACGCCACCGTTAGTTCCGGTTCTGCCTCCGTTGTTGGTGCCATTGCTGCCGGACGGAGAGCCGCGGTATCGATGAATTTATATCTCGGTGGCAAACCAGCGCCCCTCCCGGAAAAACAAACTGACTACCTGACAAGATCCTCGAACGAATATCTCGAAAATCTCCCCCGGATGAAAGCTCCTAAACCGTCGTTCTCTCAAGTTAGCCTGGACGCTGAGGATGTACCGGGGCTTGAATTGGGCATGATTGAAACAGAAACGAATCGATGCTTCAATTGCGGCTGCGACGGCGTGAATCCATCGGACATCGCACCAGCATTGGTTGCGCTTGATGCCACGATAATTACGTCGAGTCGGGCTATCAAAGCGGACGATTTTTGGGCTGCTGACCGGGGGTTCCAGTCAACGACGCTCGAAAACGGCGAGATTATCATCGAAATTCAAATCCCGAAACCAAAGCCCAACGTTAAGAGTGCGTATATCAAGTTTGCCATGAGAAAGTCTATCGACTTCCCTATCGTGAACTGCGCCGCAGCAATCGAAAGTGAGAATAGCGTGGTTAAGTCTGCCCGGATATGTCTCAACGCGGTGTATGGAAAACCTTACCGAGTATTTGAAGCTGAAAAATATATGATCGGCAAACAGATTAACGAGGCGACTGCCGAAGCAGCCGGAGTAGCAGCGGTTGGCAATGCGATTGCGTTACCCTATAACAAATTTAAAATACAGATAGCCAAGACCATGGTTAAGAGAGTACTGCTCGCCTGTAAATAACAGCAAAGACGTTTATTATGTCCAAATCACCTAAACTTAAAATCAAGCTGCCGGGCAACAATGCCGGCGAAGACATCTTCGACTTAGAACAAGCTAAAGATCGTTTAAATTTTGATGACGGCATCATTATGATGGAAGGACAAACTATACACTCTTATAGTGAGCTTCTTGAGGTTGCACACCAAGAAAATCATCGAGATAAAGAGGTTCTCGAGATAGTACTGCTGCAAGTGATTATTGGAGGCTAGAACGGACACGATTTCAGATTGACTATGCAAATTGAAACTCGTAGGTAAGCAATAAGAATTCTTCTGCATTGATACCCTCCTTACCAGTCTCCCATAGGAGTACAGGTTGGTTGAGTGGTCGGACCGGCCTGTACTCCACCCCACTGCTTGCATTGTTCGGTGATTCGTTCTAATCTTTCAACCATCGACAGATTTATTGTCGTTACAAAAATCTTTTCTTCTCACCAAACTCATCTTCAAGGACTCTGCCATTGGGCGAGCTGTGCTGGTGACCGCCCACTATGCTGATGTGATGATTTCCATTCTCCAGTGCCGACTTCATGTCTATCGAAATAGACTTTTAAGCCTTCCTACTCGGATAGCTGAATTGCGGTCCGAGAAAGCGTTCTTCGGTTATGGTTGGGTTGATTCCATGATGCCGGCGGGAGCGGTTAAAGCAGACCGGACTCCCGGGCGCGATAGGACGCATGATCGCGGCGGCAGGGGGTATGCCTGCCGGAGTTGATATGGTAAAATCGTGCGATTTGACAGCGCGGTGGATCATAGCGGCGACTCGGAACACCAGTCACCGGGCCGCTCGCTGCATCCCGGGACTGGTGCATAGGCAGCAGCGGCGAAGCCCGTCACCGTCGATGATCCGCTTTGAGAAGGAGACAAACGCCAAACGGGAGGAATGGAACAGTGAATAAGGAACGAGTCCTCACGGCACGCTGGAATAACCGGCTCTCGCTGGGATTGGGACTGCCGGCCCTCGCCTACGCGGTGGCTATGCTGCTGACTTCGGTCGTCTCGCCGACAGCCGAGTTCCTCGGTCTGTTGGTCATCGGCGTGGTCTACTGAGTGGTCGTCGAAGGTCATACCACCATGCGGTTCGCATGGCAGATCAAGAACGGGAGGCTCGCCCGGCCCCCGAAGCGCTCATTCACCCACCCGCTCAACCTGACCATGATCGCCTACAACATCGTCTGGTGGGTGCCGCTCGTGCTCGCCCTGACAGGGGCCATCAGCTATCCGGCGGCTTTCATCGCCTTTCTCGCGATAACGGTTGGGCGCCTCATCATCAACCTGGTACGCAATAATGTGCTCCGGCCGGAGGCGGCCGTGGCGTTTCCACTCAGGTCCTGATAATCGCTTGACGCGGGAGGTTTGACGTTGAAGGTTGTAGCACAGGCAGGGTACGGCCCGCCGCAGGTACTGCACGTGGAGGAGCGGCCCGCGCCGGCCCCCGCCGGGAACGAGGTGCTCGTCCGGGTGCGGGCGGCATCGGTGACGAAGTTCGACTGCTGGCAGCGGAGTTGCACGGCCCCCCTCGGGTTCGGACTTCTGGCCCGGTTCGCCAACGGACTGCTCCGTCCGAGGCAGCCGGTGCTCGGCACCGACCTGGCGGGCGCGGTGGAGGCCGTTGGCCCCGGCGTGACCCGCTTCTCTCCCGGCGATGCGGTCTGGGCGTATACCGGCGCCGGTCTCGGCGCCTGGGTGGAATACCGCTGTTTCCCGGAGGACGGGATGATTGCCGGAAAACCGGGTAACCTGTCCTTCGAAGAGGCCGGCTCCTGCCTCCAGGGGTTTCTCACGGCCTTGTTCTTCCTCAGGAAGGGCGGTACGGGGCCGGGCCGGAGGGTGCTCGTTTACGGAGCGTCCGGTGGCGTCGGCATGGCCGCAGTGCAGCTCGCCCGGCACATGGGGGCGGAGGTGACCGGGGTGTGCAGCGCCGGCAAGGCGGACCTCGTGCGGTCGCTCGGGGCGGCGGAGGTGCTGGACTACCGGCGCGACGACCTCTTTGGGGATGGTTCGGTCTACGATGTTGTCCTGGATACGGTGGGGCGCGCCCCGATGTCGCGCATCCGCCGCGCCCTGAAGCCCGGCGGCGTGTACCTGATTACCACCTTCAGCCTGCCGCGGCTTTTCCAGGCCCTGTGGCTGCGCCTTGCCCGTGGCCGCACGATCGGCCTCGGCATGCTGCGGGAAACGCCGGACGACCTCGCCTTGCTCGGACAGCTCTTCGAGAGCGGCGCCATCCGGCCGGTGCTGGACAGGACGTTTACAATAGAGGAGGCCCCCGATGCCGGCCGGTACGTCGAGTCCGGCGGTAAGGCGGGCAGCGTGGCGCTCGTGATGAAAATGGGAGAATAATGATGCGAAGTGTGTTGAAGAAGAGAACGACGGCCGTCATGGCAGCCCTCGTTGCGATGATGGCGCTCCCGGTGCTTGCCGGGTGCGGCGGTCCCTCCCCCGAGGACCTCGCGGGTATTACCTACGCTCCCCTCGAACGGGAAGACTGGCAGACGGCGACGCCGGAGGAGGTGGGGCTGGACCCGCTGCTCGTGGCCCGCGCGTACTACGAGGCACAGAAACGGGATACCCTGTTCGGTCTGCTCGTTATCAAGGACGGCAGGCTCGTCGCGGAGAACTATTACAACGGCGCGGACGTCGACGAGATCGACCGGCGCGCCTCGGTCACCAAGAGCTACACCTCGGCCCTGGCCGGCATCGCCATCGATAAAGGCTTCCTCCCTGGCGTCGACGCGAAGATGCTCGATTACTTCCCGGATGTCGCGCCGCGGATCACCGATCCCCGCAAATGGGACATTACCATCCGTGATATGCTCCGGATGCAGGCCGGCTATCCCTGGGAGGAGGACAACGACCTGGCCTGGAACATCATGTGGACCGGGGACTACCTCCACGCCGTCGAGGACCTTCCCCTCACCACCGACCCCGGCACGAAGTTCCAGTACAGCAGCCTCACCGCGCACTGGACCGGCGTCGTCGTGGCGCGGAGCACCGGGCTCGACCTTATGAGCCTTGGCAACAGGTACCTCTTCGGACCGCTCGGCGTGACGCCCGGCGAGAACTGGAACCGGGATGTGGACGGCTACTACATCGGCGGCGGGGACATCCTCTTCACTGCCCGGGACATGGCCCGCTTCGGGCAGCTCTACCTGGACGGCGGCGTCTACCACGGACAGCAGCTTATCTCTACCGGCTGGGTGAATGATTCACTCGCCACCCATGTCGATAAGACCTGGGCCAATATCGGCAGGTTCCACGATATAGGCTACGGCTACTACTGGTGGACCGCCACCTGCGGCGAGCACCGGGTCGCCTTTGCCTGGGGCCACGGCGGCAACCTCATCGTGCTCGTGCCGGACCAGAACATGGTCGTCGTCGTCACCGCGGACTGCTTCTACGGCCCGGACAAGTTTTCCGATTCCTGGCCCCACGAGAAGGCCAACATGGAGCTGGCGGCCAACTTCATCGCCTCGCTGCCGGCGGATTGAGCCGGGCCGTACCGTTTATTGAACAACCGCCGTCATTTTTATGACTGCGAGCTCTCCCATTCCCCGGGTTTTTCGGACAAGACCTTGATACCGGGCGCGAGTGTGGCGAGGAAGAAGATGTACCGTAACACGGTCGGCCACGGGTTGTTGGCGACGCTGTGCAGGCCGGCATCCGCGACCCCCGTCAGGTCCATGACGGCGTAGGCGGTATGGACGATGATGAGGAGGAGGGAGAGCGCGAGCAGCAGCCAGAGTCCGGACCGCTTCCCGTAGAGGAATATCAGCGTAAAACCGGCGAGGAACCCGTAGATGGCGAGCACGGTGACGGCGCTCGTCGTGTCGTGGTAGGAGAAATGGTCGTTGAGGGCGAGGTACAGTCCGAAGACGAGCCGCGCCCCCATGACCGCTACGAGGGCCCGGCCTGCCGTGGAGAGCTCCTGCCAGTGCGCTTTCACCTCGTCCTCCCGTCAGGCTGCCGCGGGCAGTGCCGCGACGGCCTTGGTATCGAATCCCTTGACGATGAGCCAGACCGCTAGGACGAGCTCGTTGAGGCCGATGGGTGCGTTGAGCCAGGTGTGGAGCGAATCGTCGAAGCCGTTGGTGAAGGCGGCGATGAGCGTGGCTGCGAAGGCGAGCACGATGGCCCCGAGACCCCAACCGGAAAGCCAGCGGGGCACGAGGTTCCCCGACCACAGCACCAGGTAGTAGAGGAAGGCCCCCAGTGCGAAAGGTAGTGCCAGCATGACGTTTTGCGACCAGTCGCGCACTGCCAGCAGCAGGGAACCCGTGCTGGTGTGGGAGACGCCGGTGGCGGCTTCCTTACCGAGTGTCAGCAGCGCGAGCAAGCTAAGCGTGCCGACGAGCACGAAGACGGCTTCGATAGCGCGGAACCCGACCGCCCCGATGGCCAGCCCGCTGTTCTGGCGCTTCAATATGGGGTAGAGGGCCAGCGCAATGCCAACGCAGGAGGCAGCCCAGATGAACTCGATGACCGCCGCCGCGATGACCGAGGTCTCGTGGGAGGCCAGCTTGGCCATGTAGTCCGTCCCACTCAGATACGTCCCTCCGAACGGATAACTGAGCAACGTAGCCCCGGTGCAGACGATGAAGAGTATCCCGGCGATGATGGCAGATTTTCGGTAAGTGTTCATTCGTCCTCCATTTCCTATCTCCGGATAATACTATGAGCGCAGGTTGGTTAATATACGCCTGGCGAACGTCGCCCCACGTCAGCGGTACGGCTGGGTTTGTATCTGTTTCTGGACCCCGTATTGTCGTGCCTGGAACCGCCATCCTAGGTCCCCGAATGTCCGGTACATCCAATGCGGAATGACCGGTTTCTCCAACGGGGCCTGAGCAGCCGCTGATATCCCTTCGCCCCCGGCCAGCGCTGCCGCCGCTATTTCGAGTGATTTTTTTATCCGCGATGTCCGGCCGCCGGACTCCGCAAGAGGCTTGCCATTGACAAGCCCGGCCCCGCTCCCCACTGAAAGGCCGCCCGACCACGAGAATCCGGCTTCCCCGGCGAACGTTTCGCAGATGGCCAGGGCCGTGAGGTTGTGCTCGGTTTCCGGGAACCCGCTGTTGGCGATGGCGACGAGCGCGGGCAAGGTGGAGGACTTCGCTTCACGGCGCATGGCGGCGATTTGTTCGAGGGCATTGATAACGGGTGCGGGCAGGGAATCGACATAAAGTGGGAAACTGAGCACCACAAGGTCCGCGTTATCGATCGTCTCCGCCAGGGCCTGCATCTTTTCGCTCGAACGTACGATGGTATGTAAGAAGAACGTGTCGGTCACGGCGCCTTTACCGGAAAACTGCTGTAGGAAAAAGTTCCCGAGCATCAAAGATGTGCTCTGGTGGGTCCTCGGGCTCCCCACCAGCAGTACGAGACGCTCGAGCTTCTTGGGCGCTTGCGTGTTGAGGCGTTCTGGTATCGGTACTGGTGTGGGGTGTACGCCGCTTTTCATGTCCTGGAGCGCCCCGGCTATGGCGCCGGCGATTTGTTCTTCCGTGGTATGGTCATGGATGAAGATACAACTGTACAAATCGGCGAAATAGTTGATTGCGTTCCGTTGCACTAAATAGTGGAAAACGGCCTCGCGGCGGCGCTCCGGGTTGTTTTCGTAGCCGATGACAAGGAGGTCGGGGTAGGCCGAGTAACGTTTCTTGTGATGGGTTTCACCATTGATTTTACTGAAAAAAGGTGAAATGTTCTGGATAAGGTGGTCCCACGCGCGCTTCAGGATTGATGAGTATCCACCGAAGGTTACCGGTGTCAACAACACCGCTAAGTCCGCCCCGATGTAGGCCCTGGCGATATGCCGGTTGTCATCATTGATTCGACACGCGCCCGGTGTCTTTATCCAACAGTAGAAGTCTCCCGCGCAATCCCCTATCTTACAATCACGCAGCGTAAAACACTCTGGATTCCAGCCCTGTTCTAAAAG
This sequence comes from uncultured Dehalococcoidaceae bacterium, assembly GCA_964580635.1. Classification (GTDB taxonomy): domain Bacteria; phylum Chloroflexota; class Dehalococcoidia; order Dehalococcoidales; family RBG-16-60-22; genus DAOUEG01. The sequence goes on along the minus strand of CAZOMF010000054.1, from coordinate 426 downwards.
GATAGAAAGGAGGCGTTCCTTGAGCCTAAGTCCCAGTTCGCAATCACCTGGCGTTCCATCTAACACTACCGCTTTCATAGCCCATCCCTTCTGTTTTGGATCGCCTATTATACAAAGGAGAGATCTTGTCTCGTATCAACCGGAAAATCGGGACTCATTGCAGACTTGGCGGAGCCTCTGTAGCTTTCACAGGTCTTGGAACACTCAGAGAGTTACAGTTTAAGCCTGTTAATACCTCAAGTCAAGGGTGCAATATGTATCTGAAAAGCGTGAGCGGGTGGAATTCACTGATGCTGCTATCTCACTGATTTACTTCATCGAGGAAGAGGGCAGGGGTGAGGATGACCTGCGTTTTCCTTACTTCACCCTCGTCGCCCCCACCATCACCGTGGCTATGACGCAGTCCTCATTGCTCCGGTTGCGCCA
>CAZOMF010000053.1:1528-11970 GCA_964580635.1 uncultured Dehalococcoidaceae bacterium | reverse complement strand
GAGCACGCCGAGAAGTCCCACCCGGAGATCGTACCTGAAAAAGACCGGGACAAGTACATGTACATCGACGAGAACTACGACTCGCCGGAGCGGGTCGTCAAGCTGGCGGAGAAGATGAAGAAGGAGTGGGGATAGGTAATGATAGCGGTAAGGGGCGAGAGGGGCTGCGGCGTTTTCAATCCCGCCGCAGCTGGGCCATATAGTTCCCGTCAGGCTGTTTCTTAACGACGCCGATCTGCCATCCGGTCCTCGCGGCATGAGCGGCCAGCGTTTCGCTGTCCACGTGAAGCCAGCTGAACAGCGGCCCCCGGATGCCGCCATACTCCATTGAGATCCGTACCTCACCAATGAACCGGCCAGCTTCCACGTTTCGCTGTTGATAGGCGAGAAAGACGGGTTCGTCGGTAACCCGGACGTCCTTGGAGGTCAGTAAAATCTGTCCATCCGGGGCGGTGATCGTGCGGGCATGCCGCAGGAACGGCTCCAGTTTATCGAGTGTTTCGACCATACCTATGTTGTGCCCCATCATCAGCAAAGTATCGAACGTTTCGTTTTCGAGCGACATGATGTCCCCCAAATGGACATCGGCCACACCCCGGTCCCGCATTATGGAAACGGCTTCAGGACAAATGTCGATGGCGGAGACATCGCAGCCTTCTTCCTGAAGGAGCAGGGTGTGGATACCGGCCCCGGCGCCGACATCGAGGACGCGGCCCCGGCAGAGATCGAGGGCCAGACGTTCCAGCTCATGGGTTCGCGGCTCACGGAAAAAATCCCCGACCGGTTGAAGCGTGGTGAAAGCGTCATCGACGTGCATCGAAATCGTAGCTTCGTGATCGCCGCGGTAGTAGTCCAGAAGCGCGACGCCGAAGGGTCTCATGGCTTCCGGGTCCATTTTCCTCTTACCCCATAATGGCTAGCCGCCGGTGACCGGCACGAGCAGCGCGATGCGGTCGCCCGGGCGGAGGGTGAAGTCCTGGCCGTCATAGTAGAAGGTGCCGTTGATGTTGAACTTGTAGCCTTCCCGGAGCCGGTCGGTGCCCGGCCGAACGACCGGCCCTTCCAGGGCAGGCACCTTTTCCTTGAGCGCCGCCACCACCCGGGACATACCGGCCTCCTCGGGGAGCGCCACCTCCACCTCGCGGAGGGCGGTTACCTCGTAGGGCAGGCCGTACATCGGTATCGTGCAGGTAAACATTTTTCCGCTTTCCGCTCCCAGTATAGCGCATCGGGGCGGAAAACCGTACCCCCCGCTATTTACCTGCGACGGGCGGAAAGGCTATACTAGGCGGAGAAACCGGCCATGGAAACGACCGTACTCATCATCGAAGACGACCCCAACCTGCAGCGGACGCTCGCCTACAACCTCTCCCGCGAGGGTTACCGCGCCGTGACCGCCGGCGACGGGGAAGCCGGGCTGGAGGCGGCCCGCCGCGAGAAGCCGGACCTCGTGGTGCTCGACCTGATGCTGCCGGTCATGAGCGGCTTCGAGGTCTGCCGCATCCTGCGCCAGGAGATGAACGTTCCCATCCTCATGCTCACCGCCCGGGCGGACGAGACAGACAAGGTCGTCGGCCTGGAGATGGGCGCCGACGACTACATGACCAAGCCGTTCGGGATGCGGGAGCTCATCGCCCGCGTCCACGCGCTGCTGCGGCGCGCCGCCGCCAGGGAGACGGCCGTCGTCACGGACGTCATCGCCTTCGGGGACGTGGAGCTCGACCTGGCCCGCCACCGCATTACCCGCGACGGGGCGCTCCTCGAACTCACGCCCAAGGAGTACGACCTGCTCGCCTTCCTGGCGCGGAACAAGAGCTTCGTCTTCTCGCGGGAACAGCTCCTGGACAAAGTCTGGGGCTACGAGTACGCCGGGGACACGCGCACCGTCGACGTCCACATCCGCTGGCTGCGGCAGAAAATAGAGACCGACCCGCACCGCCCCACGCACCTCATCACCGTCCGGGGCACGGGTTACAAGCTGGAGGGCTGACGTTGTTCCGCGGCATGCAGTGGCGGGTCACCGCCTGGTTCATGCTCATCATCATCGTCGGGATGGGGGCGCTCGGGGCCTACCTGACCGTCTCGGTGCGGAACACGCAACTCGACAACCTCAAGTCCGACCTCCGCTCCGAGGCCGTACTCGTCGCCGCCGAGGCCCTGCCCTACCTCCAGGGCACCCAGGACGCGAGCGGGCTCGAAGCGCGCATCAAGCAGCTCGGCACGCAGACCGAAACACGGTTCACCATCATCCTGAAAGACGGCACGGTGCTGGCGGACTCGGACGAAGACCCCGCCGTCATGGGCAACCACGCCAACCGGCCGGAGGTGGTCGAGGCCATCGCCGGGGGCACCGGGGAGGCCACCCGCCTCAGCGCCACCGTCGGCGAGGACCTCGTCTACATCGCCGTCCCGATCACGAGCGGTACCACCATCATCGGCGTGGCCCGGGTCGCGCTGCCGATGACCCGCGTCGACCGCTACGTGGGACGCGCCATCACCACTATACTCATCGCGCTGGCTGTCATCGCCGTGGTGGTCATCGTGGCGGCCTGGCTCATCACCCGCGTCATGACCCGCCCGGTGCGCGAGCTGACGGCGGCGGCACGGCAGGTGGCCGCCGGTGATTTCGACGTACCGCTCGCGGTGAGTGCCCCCGACGAGGCCGGCCAGCTGGCCCGTGCCTTCAGCGAGATGGCCGTCCAGCTCAAGACGACGGTCGCCGAGTTGACCGACGACCGTACCCGCCTGACCGCCATCCTCGACAACATGGCGGACGGCATCATCACCACCGACGATGAAGAGCGCATCACCCTCGCCAACCGGGCCGCCGGGGACCTGCTCGGTTTCCGGCCCGAACGGGCCGCGTCCCGACCGGTCATCGAGACCATCCGGGACTACGAGCTTACCGAGGTCCTGCAGCGGAGCCTGGCCTCCCGGCGGCCGGAGGAGGTGCAGTTCGAATCGAGCACCACGCGGCGGTTCGTGCGGGCGATCGCCATCGCGACGGAAGGCACCAACGGCGCGCTGCTGCTGCTCCAGGACCTGACCGAGGTGCGCGCCCTCCAGACGATGCGCCGCGAGATAGTCGGCAACATCTCCCACGATTTCCGCACGCCGCTGGCCGGCATCAAGGCGATGGTGGACACGCTCCAGGACGGGGCCATCGACGACCACGACGCGGCGGTGGACTTCCTGGCCCGCATCGAGGACGAGGTCGACCGCCTCACGCACATGGTGGCCGAGCTCACCGAGCTGTCCCGGATCGAGACCGGGGGCACCGGACTGGAGTGGTCGCAGGTGGACCTCAACGCGCTGGCGCGGGAATCGGTCAGCCAGATGACGCCCCAGGCGGAACGCCAGCAGCAGACCCTGACGGCGGACCTGGCGGACGACGTGCCGGTCATCATGGCGGACGCGGGCCGCCTGCGGCAGGTCATCATCAATTTGCTCCACAACGCGGTCAAGTTCAACAAGCCGGGCGGCAGCATCACGGTCACGACGCGGCTGGCGGGCGACGCGGTCACGCTGGCGGTGGCGGACACCGGCCTCGGGATCCCGCGGCGCGACCTGCCCCGCATCTTCGAGCGGTTCTACATGGGCGACCGGTCCCGCACCGGCCAGGGCTCCGGGATGGGGCTGGCCATCGTCAAGCACATCGTGGAAGCGCACGACGGCGCTATCGACGTCACCAGCACCGAGGGAGAGGGTTCCACCTTCACCATCCGCCTGCCGCGGACCCAGGCCGGCCGCCAAGGATAGACCGCCGTACCCCATACACTCCGAACGTATCATTCGATGCGATACTGTGCGTCCGGACAGGTCGGGGCTGGCCGTTCGCCGGTTGTCAGTACGAACACAACCCGGTATGATAGGAACGATTAGTTTACCGGGAGGTACTGAAATGGGTTATTTTCGAATCCTGGCAGCGATCCCCGGCTTTTTCATCAGCTCGCTCCTGCTGATGGTCCTGTGGAGTCCCATCGCCCCCAAGATAGGCGTGACGGGCGACCTCGGTTACGTGGACTCCATGCTGGTGACCATCGTCATCTGGCTCGTGGTGGCCCCGCTGGCCGCGGCCCGGCGCAACAAGAGGTAAGCCGCGGGCTAGCCGGCGGTCAGCGCCCGGTAGAGGCCCTCGACGTTGCCGTTGAAGAAACGAGCCTCCGGCCCTTCCTTGGGCACGGCGGCGAACTCCTCCGCGGCGGCGACCTGCCGGCGGGTCTCCTCCAGAGAGAGACCGGCCTTGACCGCCCGGCCGACAACGTCCAGCCAGAGTCGGATGCTCTCCTTCATCACCGGAAAAGCGCTCCGGTCCGTGACCTCGCCGTGGCCGGGGACGACGAAATCCACGTCGAGTTCCGCCAGGCGGTCGAGCGAGGCAAGCCATTGCTCGGGCACGGCCTGGAAGAAGATGGGCATGCCCAGGTTGATGTTATCCGAGGTGAAGACCACCCGCTCTTCCGGCACGTGGACGGCGAGCTGGTACGGCGTGTGGCCCGGTACCCGGAGGATGTTGAAGGTGTGGTCGCCCAGGTAGACGGTCGCCTCATCTTTCAGGACGATGTCCGGCGGACGGAAGTAGAAGGTCGCGTCCGGGGCCGGCTCGTCGGGCGCCATCATTTTCAGCATACCGGCCAGGTCTTCCTTCTTCGCGGCGAGGATGGCGGCGCGGCTGCCTTCCGTGCCGAGCAGCGTCCCGCCCAGGTAGCAGTTGCCGCAGATGTGGTCGGTATGGCCCTCGTTGTTGATGACGTAGCGGACCGGGGCCTTGGCCTCGATGGCGGCCCGCCAGTCCCTGGCTTCCTGCGGGACCATGGGCGTATCGATGACGAACGCTCCTTCTTTCGTAACAACGAAGCTGGAGTTACACCCGCGGAACGCGGTGCCGGCGTAGACGTTCGGCGTGAGCTGCTGCATGGTACTTCCTCCGATGAAGCATGATGCTCCCATTATGGAAATTCCGAGCGGCGAATGCAACCGGGCGGTCCAGCGCGGCGAGGCTCAGGCCACCAGGTCCGGGGCGCTGAGGGTGGTGTAGAGGGTGTAGTAGTGGCCTTTGCGGGCCAGCAGCTCGCGGTGGGAGCCTTCCTCGATGACATTGCCGTGGTCCATGACGATGATGCGGTCCGCGCCGGTCACCGTGGACAGCCGGTGGGCGATGGTGACGCAGGTGCGGCCGCGGGCCAGGCGGCGGACGGCCCGCTGCATGATGCGCTCGGTGTGGGTATCGATGTTGGAGGTAGCCTCGTCCAGGATGAGGATGCGCGGATCGATGAGCATGGCCCGGGCCATGCAGATGAGCTGGCGCTGCCCGGCGCTGAGGTTGGTGCCGCGCTGGCCCACCTGGGTATCGTAACCTTTCCTGAGGCGTTTGATGAAGGCGTGCGCGCCTACCTCGGCGCTGACCTCCTCCACCCGCTCCCGGCTGATGTCCGGAATGCCGTAGGTGATGTTCTCCTCGATGGAGCCGGTGAACAGTATCGGGTCCTGCGGGACGATGCCTATCTGCCGCCGCAGGGACTCCTGCGTCACGTCGCGGACGTCGTGGCCGTCGATGAGCACGGCGCCGCCCTTCACCTCGTAGAACCGCGCGATGAGGCTGACGAGGCTGCTCTTGCCGGAGCCGGTGTGGCCGACGATGGCCACCGTCTCGCCGGCACTGATGCACAGGCTGATGCCGTGGAGCACGTCCTTGTCTTCCTCATAGGCGAAGGTGACGTCCTTGAACTCTATCTCACCATCGATCTGGGGCAACGTAACGGCGTTGTTCGCGTCCTCGATGTCCGGATGGATGTCCAGCATCTCGAAGATGCGGTGGCCGGAGGCCATGGCCCGCTGGAGCTGTGTGTACTGCAAAGAGAGCTCGAGGACGGGGTCGAAGAACCGCTGGACGTAGAGGAGGAAGGCCATCAGCACGCCGATGGTCATGGTGCCATCCAGGATCTGGAATCCGCCGACGATGATGACGATGGCGAAGGAGATACCGGTCATGGTGTTGACCATGGGCATGATGAGGGCTTCCCACTTGATGGCGGTGATGTTGGCGTCCAGGTGCGTCTTGTTGACGGTATCGAACTGCACCATGTTCTCTTCCTCGCGGGAGAGGCTCTGGATGACGCGGACGCCGGACATGTCCTCCTGGAGCTGGGAGTTGACGACGGCGATGGCCCGCCGCACCTTGATGAAAGCCTCCCGCGCGTAGCGCTGCCAGACGAAGACCAGCCCTATCAGGACGGGCACCACGGTCAGGGTCAGCAGGCCGAGCCGCCAGTTCATGGAGATAACGATGATGGCGATGCCGATGAGCGTCAGGAAGCTCGTGATGAGGGAAAGCATACCGGTCGTCATGAGGTCCTGGATCTGGGAGACGTCATTCTGGACGCGGGACATGAGCTTGCCGACCTGGTGGGTATCGAAGAAGCTCATGGAGAGCTTCTGGAGGTGGTCGAACATCTGCGTCCGCATGGCGTAGATGATCTTCTGCCCGGCGATGGAGGTGAAGTACGTTTCCAGGTACTGGCCGCCCCACATGGCCACGGAGATGCCGATAAGGAGATAGACGGTCAGCATGAGGCCGCCGAGGTCCCCGTTCACGATGTGGTCCGTGGCGATGCCGACCAAGAACGGCAGAGCCAGAGTGGCCAAGGTGCGTATTACGGTGCCCGTCGCGCCGATGCCGATCCACTTGAGTACCGGTATCAGGAAGCGAGGCAGCCGGCCGATGACGTGGCTGTCATAGACCTTGCCGAGGACCTCGTCCTGGTCAAAGCCCCGTCCGGGGGGGCCGCCGCGGCCGCCGAAGCCGCCCGGTCCGTGGAACATTACGCTTCCTCCAGAATGGTCGCGTCCTCGGCCCGCTGGTGGACGAGGAGCTGTTCTTCGTAGACTTCCTTGTAAAGCCCGCCCCGCGCGATGAGCTCATCATGGGTACCGCGCTCGACGACCTCCCCGTTATCGAGGACGAGTATCAGGTCCGCCCCCTTGATGATGGGGATGCGGTGGGTAATGACGAAGGTCGTCCGGTTCTTGATGAGCCGGTCGAGCGCCTGGCGGATGAGCCGCTCGGTGCGGGCGTCCACGCTGGCGGTGGAATCGTCCAATATCAGCACGCTCGGGTTGACGAGCAGCGTCCGGGCGATGGAGAGCCGCTGTTTCTCGCCGCCGGAGAGGGTATCGCCGCGCTCGCCGACCCAGGTCTCGTACTTGTCCGGCAGGGCGTCGATGGAATCGTGCAGATAAGCCGCCTTGGAGACCTCGACGATGCTGGCCATGTCCGCGTCGGTGGCGCCGTAGGCGATGTTCTCCCTGACGGTGGCGGAGAAGAGGAAGACGTCCTGCTGGGCCGCCACGACGTTCTTGCGCAGCGAGGCCAGGGTGAGATCGCGGATATCGATGCCGTCGAGCTTGATGCTGCCTTCACTTACGTCGTAAAACCGCGCCAGCAGGTTGGCGATGGTGCTCTTGCCGCTCCCGGAGCGGCCGAGCAGGGCCACCGTCTGGCCGGGCTGCACGGTGAAACTCACGTCCTTGAGGGCCGGGCCGACGCTCGTATAGCTGAAGCTGACGTTATCGAACGACACCTCGCCGCGGGCACGACCTATCTCGACGGCGCCGGGCTTCTCCTTGACCTCGGACTCCGTGTCCAGAATCTCCAGGATACGCTGGCCGGCGGAGATGGTGCGGGAGTAGATATTGACGAGGAAGCCGAGCCGCCGGATGGGCATGGCGAGCAGGGCCGTGTAGAAAATGAACTGGGTAATATCGCCGATGGTCATCGGTCCGCCGTTGAGCGCCTGGCGGCCGCCGTACCAGAGGATGGCGATGGTCGGCAGGCTGACGAGAAGGACCATGGTCGGCATATTGAGGGACATCAGCTTGGCGGCGTGCATCTGCTCGTCGTAGAGGGTATTGGCCTGACCGGCGAACTTGTCGCTGTCCAGTTTCTGGTGATTGAAGGACTTGACGACGTGGGTGCCGGAGAGGTTCTCCTCCAGCGTGGTGCCCATGAAACCGAGCACCTGCTGTACGCGGAGCCAGATGGGCCGGATACGCCCGCCGAAGGTGGCCGCCACCCAGGCGACCGGCACCACGAAGGCGAGCGTGATGAGGGACAAGGTGGGATTTATGAGGAACATCATGATGTAGACGCCCACCACCATGACGATGGTCTGGAGCATGCCGAGCAGGCCCATCGAGAAGAACATGCGGACCGCTTCCACGTCCACCGTGGCGCGGGACATGAGCTGGCCGGTCTGGCTCTGGTCGTGGAAGGCGAAGCTCAGCTGCTGGATGCGGCTGTAGAGGGCATTGCGGATGCGGTACGACACCCGCTGCGAGACGACCTCATTGAGGAAGCGCTGGAAATAGCCGGCCCAGCCGCGCATTATCCCGGCGCCGATGATGATAAGGGCGATGACAATGACGGTGCTGCGCTGGCCGGAGCTCTCGATGGTATCAACGCCCTGTCCGAGCATCCGCGGGATAAGGATGGCGAAGCCGGTGCTGACAACGATGGCCACGAAGGCCACCCCGAACAACCACCAGTTGCCGCGGACAAAGCCCATTAATCTTGACACGGTTTTCATGGAAGAACCAGTCCTGCGTGACGCGTGTACACTACTACCCAGTATAACAACATCAATAACGATATAACGTGATATATTATACTACGTCTATAATCTCCGGTAAAGGGCAGCGGCACGGTACTCAGGTACAATATTCTCACGATTTCCAAACATATCCCTTACATTTTACACCGGGCCGAAGGAGCGACGGGAGCGAGATTGCCCGCAACGGATGCGTGGGCTACAATGGAAGCATGCTGGACAGGGACCTGAGGAACCGCTATTCACGGCAGACGATGTTCCCGGCCATCGGGGAAGAGGGCCAGGAGAAGCTCGTCGGGAGCCGGGCCGTCGTCATCGGCTGCGGGGCGCTCGGCGGCAACATCGCCACCTGGCTGGTACGGGCGGGGTTCGGGGAGGTAACGGTCATCGACCGGGACTTCATCGAGGAGCATAACCTCCAGCGGCAGGTCCTCTTCGACGAGGAGGACATCCGGGACCGCCTGCCGAAGGCCATAGCAGCAGAGCGCCGGCTGAAGAAGATAAACAGCCACGTGAAGGTCCGCGGCATCGTGGCGGACACGAACGCGAGCAATATCGAGGGTTTCTGCCGGGACGCCGACGTCATATTGGACGGGCTCGACAACGCCGAGACGCGCTACCTTATTAATGACGTGTCCCTGAAGCTCGGCATCCCCTGGGTGTACGGCGGGGCCATCGCCGCGAACGGCATGACGATGACCATCGTGCCGGGGCAGACGCCCTGCTTCCGCTGCATCTCGCCGCCGGAGCTGACGCTCAACGCCACCGAGACGTGCGAGACGGCGGGCGTGGTGGGGACGGCGCCGGCGGTGGTGGCGGCGCTCCAGGCCACCGAGGCGATGAAGCTGCTGGTAGACCGGGAGAGCATCAACCGGGACCTCATCCTCATCGACGTGTGGCGGAACGTCTTCGACCACATGAACGTCTCGAAGAAAAAGGACTGCCCGGCCTGTCACGGAACGTACGAGTTCCTCGACAAACCCCCGGTGGAGAAGGCGACCTCGCTGTGCGGGCAGAGCCGGTCGGTGCAGGTGCTCGACCCGGCGGCGCCGCCGCTCGACCTGGACAGACTGGCCGAGAAGCTGAAGGGCACGGTGGAGGACCTCTATCGGACGCCGTGGTTCCTCGGCTTTACCTCCGGCGAGCAGGAGGTGCTGGTGTTCCCGGACGCCCGGGCCATCGTCAAGAACACGGTGGACACGGAGCAGGCGCGGGCGCTCTACGACCGGTTCGTGAGGAAGACCGCCTGACCCGAACGGCCGGGGTAATTTCAATTTCGACATGAAGAAAATCATCATTATCGTCGTTGTGCTGGCCGTGGTGGCGGCGGGGGCCGGGTACGTGCTGGGGTGGTGGTCGCTGCCGAACTCGAGCACGCCTACCGTGAGTGCCCCGTCACCGATCGTGACCCAACCGGCAGCCGCCACGCAACCAGCCCAAGCCACGACGACCGGGACCGGGACGGCCTCGCCGCCGGCTCAGACGACCACCTCCTCTACGACCCCACCACCGACTACGACCACCGCGGCGGCGTTCGTGAAGTTCGATTTCGGCATCAGCGACATCTCCGGCAGCGGGCTGACACGGACGGTCACGGCGGTCGTTTCCAACCTGGGGAACGAGGACGCGCACCACGTGACGGGGGTGGTGCAGGTGACCCAGAACGGCTCGGTCGTCAAGATAAACGGGCAGCAGTCGCTGACGGTCGAGATAGGGACGCTGCCGGCCGGCACGACGGTCACCGTGCAGCAGGACATCAGCTTCTCGGTGCTGGACGGTCTCAAGATCCAGAACAGCGGCGCCGATTTCACCATCGACCTGCACTCCGACGAGGCG
>CAZOMF010000053.1:0-1428 GCA_964580635.1 uncultured Dehalococcoidaceae bacterium | reverse complement strand
GGTTTGGCCGCCTCCTGGCGGGCGTGATAGCGGTTGAGCGGCCGGACCACGGCAAAGAACACCGCCGCGGCGACGATCAGGAAACTGATGAAGGCGTTGATGAACACCCCGTAGTTGATGGTGACCGCCCCGGCGTCCTTCGCGGCGGCCAGGGTCAGATAGGGACCGGGCGTCGTGCCCTCCTTGAGCACGGCGAACATATTAGCGAAATCGATGTTGCCCACGCCGAGGCCGATCGGCGGCATGAGGACATCATTGACGAACGAGGTCACGATGGCCCCGAACGCCACCCCGATGACGATGCCGACGGCCAGGTCCACCACGTTCCCACGAGTGATGAAGGTCCTGAACTCCTTGAACACGGGCCACCTCCGCGCGATATGGTGCTCAGATAGTACACTATTCCGGGGAAAAACACCATACCCGCCGCCGTCAATTGGCGGCTTCGTGTCAGGCGTCCTGCTTGGACCACATGGCGGCGGTGCCGATGGTGAAGCAGAGGACCGGCTTCTTGATGTCCCAGAAGGAGAGCGGACAGTGGGGGACGCCGGCCGGTATATAGATAAGGGAACTCCCGGTGATGGGATAGGTGTCCTCGCCCATGAGGACGCTGACGTTGCCGCCGATGCCGCGGGAGTTGCCCCGGGGGTCGTCGGGGTCGAAGCCGACGATGCCGATCATCTCGTCGAAGTCATGAACGTGAGGCTCGGGGGACATGGTCATCTCGCCGTTCCAGATCCAGACGAAGTCCACGTAGAAGGAGCCGGTGGAGGCCTCGTCGTCGAGGGAGACGAGGTGGGTGGTGGCGGCGGTGCGCCGGGGCGCCGGGGTGCCGGGCGGGGGCGGCGTGCCGTGCATCTTGGGCTTGGTGATGATGTAGCGGCCGTACCGGGTGCCGGACTCGTCCGGGGCGTCCGGCGGTACGAAGGCCGTGCCGGCGAACGCTTCCGGGTCGTCCAGGCCGGAGGTACGCCCGTAGCTGGAGATAGGAGCGAGGGTGAAGAAGAACACGGGGCGGTCTACCCTCTTGAAGGTGAGGGGGCAGTGCTTCATGCCGGCGGGGACGTGCACCAGACAGGTCTTCGTCAGGTAGTGGACCTCGTCGCCGAGGTGCATCTCCATGACGGCGCCGAGTTCGGTGGGGTTGTCACGGTCGGAGCTGATGAAACCGATGACCTCCGGGAAATCGTGGACGTGGGGCTCTTCCATGAGACCGGAGCGAGTCTCACCGCCCCAGAGCCAGATGCACTCCATGTAGAGCCGGGCGTTCCCGACCATGGTATCGTCCATCCAGAGGAGGCGTTCCATCTCAATGGTGGACACGACGGGCGGCAGCTTGGCCTTGAGCGCTTCTATCTTGGCGAGGTCTTCCGGCGAGTAGGGTTTGGTGTCCGTGATGATGTTCTTCTGGTAGGGCAGCTCGTTCAT
>CAZOMF010000052.1:0-12222 GCA_964580635.1 uncultured Dehalococcoidaceae bacterium | reverse complement strand
CCGGAGACGCCGCCTTCGAAGTAGAATGTCCGCTCGTTGCCGGTCGCCTCGTCGTAGAGGGCTATCTCGAGCCCTTTGTTGAGGTAGGCCATCTCACGGAGTCGGTCCGTGACGGTTTCGAAATCGTAGTCTATCTCCCCGAATATCTCGCTGTCCGGGAGGAAGACCACGGTCGTGCCGGTATCGTCGGGGCCGTCGGCCTTGCCGATGACCTCCAGCGGCCCTTTCGGGATGCCGCGTTCGTAGGACTGTCGGTAGATCTTGCCGTCGCGCTTGACGTCCACGTAGCACCACTCGGAGAGGGCGTTGACGACGGAAGCGCCGACGCCGTGGAGGCCGCCGGAGACCTTGTAGGCCCCGCCGCCGAACTTGCCGCCGGCGTGGAGCACGGTCATGATCGTTTCCAGCGTGGATAGCTTGGTGGTGGGGTGGACATCCACCGGGATGCCGCGGCCGTTATCGGAGACGCTGACGGACTTGTCCGCCTTGAGCCGGACCTCGATGTGATCGCAGCAGCCGGCCATGGCTTCATCGACTGAGTTGTAGGCGATCTCGTAGATGAGGTGATGCAGGCCGCGCTGGTCCGTGCTGCCTATATACATTCCGGGGCGGCGGCGTACCGCCTCGCGCCCGCCGAGCACCTGAATGTCTGCGGCGGTATATTTCGTGTTCGCCACCTTGCGGGGCTTCTTGGGGGCGGCTGCGTCCTGCGTCATACGACCTCACTCATGGAAAAACATTGGAAAACGGAACGCGAACGTCCGTTATCGACGTGGGCGGCGGCTGTAACAGGGCGGGCCGCTCCACGGGCGGGTACCGGTGTTTTATTCATCGTTCCGTGCATGGAGCCTACCATAATTATACCATATTCAGCTTCCGCAATAAACCGGCGACGTTGGTACCGGTACCGCCGCGAAAAATGTGCGCAAAGTCTCTTGACAAACCCGCCGCCGCTATTTACAATACAAGTGTTAGCAGTCAAAGACTTAGAGTGCTAATACATTAATCCTGAATGGATAGTAAACTTAATATTCAGAAACTAACCCGACAACGGAGGGTTGCACAGAAAATGGGAAAACGCTATGCCGATAAAGCCTGCCCCAAGTGCGGCGGCAAGATCATGATCGATAAGGACTTCCACGGCTGGTACGAGCAGTGCCTCCAGTGCTCATACATGAAGGACCTGGTGGCCCTCCACCCGGAGGAAAAGCATCCCACCACGGAAGACCTCGTCATCGACGACCTGGTGCTGCTGCCGTAATAACTAATAACAACCGATTACCATACCGGGCATTCCGGTGGTTTCATACCGGAGCAATAAAACGAAGGAGGTTTCTGTATGGTACTGCAAAGGTTTGACCCGTTCCGTGATCTGCGCAACATGGAGGACACGATGAACCGCCTCTGGCGGGGCTTCGGCACCACGACGACCCGCGAGGGCGCCGAGGACTGGAACATCGCCATCGACGTCGTCCAGAAAGCGGACGAGATCGTCGTCAACGCGTCGCTCCCCGGCGTGAAGCCGGAGGACATCGATCTCACCATCGAGGACAACGTCCTCACCCTCAAGGCGGAGCGCCAGGCCGAGCACAGGGAAGAGGACTCCCGCTACCTTATCCAGGAGCGGAGCTACGGCCGGTACTACCGCGCTTTACGCCTGCCGGACACCGTGGACGTCAACAAGGTCAAGTCCACCTACGATAACGGCGTCCTCGCCATCTCCCTGCCCAAGGCCGAGGAAAAGAAGCCCAAGCAGATCAAGGTCGGCGTCGGCGCCAAGAAGGAGATCGAAGCCGGCACTTCTAAAAAGAAGTAAGCCGCCGCTTCCCTCCCAAACAGAAACGGCCCGGGCAACTTGCCCGGGCCGTTTGCTTTATATTCGAAACAGCGCTACCGCCGCCGCCGTACCGTGGCCCACGTCACGATGAGCCCCGCCGCGAACCACGCTCCCACGATGGCGAACGCCTTCCCCAGCTCAACGGGCAGGTCTGTCAGTGTGCCCCGGCTCAGGTCCGCCATGTACTGGATGGGCAGCACCCGGTGGATGTCCTGGAGCCACACCGGCAGCCGGTCCGCCGGGAACATGACCGGCGAGAACAGCATCACCACGAAGACGATGATCTGCGTCAGCACGTTCACCATCATCGGCTTGGAGATGGCGAAGGCCATCGTGTAGCCGAGGAACGTGCCGCACATCGCGATGAGCACGACGGCCGGGATGAGCAGCCAGCTCAGCGTCAGGCCGAAGTGGAAGTGCCAGGCGCCGAGCGCCACCGCCAGCGCCACTCCCGGCAGGATGGTGGCGAAGGTATTGGTGGCGTCCGCGGCGATGTGTATCATGCGCGGTACCGGCAGGGACCAGATGTAGTCGAACGTCCCTTCCGTGCGCGCCATGGCCACTACCTGCGGCACCATCACCAGCCCGGCCGTCAGCAGGATGATGACCGGCGCCCCGGAGGTCAGGAACTTGGCCACGTCCGGCGTGATGGCCGGGTAGAAGTAACTGATCCCGAAGATGAACCCGATGGCGATCATGATCTGGACGGCCAGGTTCAGGGACAGCCAGCTCCGGTTGGAGAGGAACGTCCATTTCAGCATCAGTCGATAGCTGCGTAACCAGTTCGTTTTCATTGCCCCACCTCCCCGGCGACCGCCGTCTCTTCCGGATTTTTCACCAGCCGTATATACACGTCCTCCAACGTGGCCGGACCGAGCAGGAACTCCTCCAGCACGCCGGCGTTCTTCTGCTCCTGTGCCCAGGCGATGGACCGGGTTACGTCCGCCGGCGCCACCTGCCCCACGATGCGGTGGCTCATGGTGACCGGCTCCCGGAGCAGGTCCGGCAGGGCGGGCGTCGTTGCGCCCGGCTCCACCATCAGCTCGAGCCGCATCGCGTCGCCCCCGGACGCCTTGAGGCTGGCCGGCGTCCCCATCCCCCGCACTTTCCCCTCGTCGACGATGGCCAGCCGGTCCACCACCCGCTCCGCCTCCAGCACGTTGTGCGTCACCAGCAGCACCGCGGCGCCCTTCCGTCCGAGCTCCTGGACCTCCTGCCAGAGCGCGCGGCGGCGCAGCGGGTCGATGTCGTTGGTCGGTTCGTCGAGGATGACTACCTTCCCGGGTACCACCGCCGCCATACAGAACGCGACGAGCCGCCGCACCCCGCCGGAGAAGGTGAGGCCCATCGTCTTCTTCCACTCGGTGATGTCCAGTTTCTCGATGAGCTCCATCGCCCGTTGCCTCACCTCCGCCTTCCGGCCGCCCCGGATGAGCCCGACGAGCTCGATGGCCTGGAGGGTATTGAGCCCGGCGATGGGCACCTGGGTCTGCGCCTGGAACGAACACGACTGCCGCGCGTAGGACGGGTTGGCCACCGCGTCCACGCCGCCGATGGTGATGGTGCCGGAGTCCGGCACCGCCAGCCCGATGATCTGGCTGACGAGCGTCGTCTTGCCGGCGCCGTTCGGCCCCAGCAGCCCGAACACTTCGCCTTCGTCCACGGATAAAGTGATGTCGTCGTTGGCGCACACCTTGCCCTTGTAGACCTTGATAACGTTCCTGACTTCCAGTTGCATAAGCCACCTCCCCACATGAAATATTGAATAATTCAATTAATATTAGCGCCGTTAATTTATAAAGTCAATAGGTGAATTAATAATATTTAAGTATTTTAAGTTGTTGGTTGTCGGTATCCCCTTTCCGTTTTGTGACCGGAAAAAAGTATGATACACTCACAAATAGAGGGGGTCATGCTGCCCCCGCGGACGCTATCCGGACGAATTACAGGTGGATTGTGGAACAGACAAAGGCCTCGGCCAGGCAGATGGCCGAGCGTATCGTGCAGAATGTCGAGACCGTCATGGTCGGCAAGACGGAGGCCGTCGAGCTCTCCGTCATCGCTTTGCTCAGCCAGGGCCATCTCCTCATCGAGGATGCTCCCGGTGTGGGCAAGACCATGCTGGCCCGCAGCCTCGCCCGCTCCGTCAACGGCTCCTTCAAGCGCATCCAGTTCACCCCGGACATGCTCCCCGGCGATGTCACCGGCGTGACCGTCTATAACCAGAAGAACGGTGACTTCGAGTTCCACTCCGGGCCTATCTCGGCGCAGGTCGTCCTCGCCGACGAGATAAACCGGGCTACCCCCAAGGTCCAATCCGCCCTCCTCGAGGCCATGGAGGAGCGGCAGGTCACCGTCGACGGCGTCACCCACCGCATGGCCACGCCTTTCCACGTGCTGGCCACCCAGAACCCCATTGAGTACGAAGGCACTTTCCCGCTGCCGGAGGCGCAGCTCGATCGCTTCCTCCTCCGCATCAGCATCGGTTATCCCAGCCAGGAAGAGGAGATAGCCATCATCGAGGGCCAGAAGGTGGCGCACCCTATCGAGACCCTCGAGCCCGTCGTCGACGTGAACGACGTTATCCAGCTCCAGGAGGCCGTCAAAGCCGTCTACGTGGATGACCTCGTCAAGCAGTATATCGTCGCCCTCGTCGAGGCCACCCGCCACCATCCCTCCATCTACCTCGGTGCGTCGCCCCGCGGCTCGCTGGCGCTGTACCGCGCCGCGCAGGCCCGGGCCCTTCTCCAGGGGCGTGACTTCGTCCTCCCCGACGACGTCAAGGCGCTGGCCGTACCGGCCCTGGCCCACCGCGCCCTGCTGGCGTCCTCCGGGCAGACGCAGGGGCGGGACGGGCGTAACCCGATCCTGGAGATCCTGGATACCGTGCCCGTGCCCGGGGGCGTCGCCGGACGCTAGCCGCGCGTCCTGACGGTTGACCGGTATGATCAAGAAACTGGCCCTGACGCTGTTCCTCGTCATCATCCTGCTTGTCGCGCTGGCAGGCGCCTTCGTCCACGTGTGGCAGCTCTTCGTCTTCGCCGCCGTCATCCTGTTCCTCAGCTGGCTCTGGTCGCAGCTGGCGTCGCGGCGCATCAGCGCACGGGTCAGCGTCGAGACGGAGTCCCGCAACCCGGGGGAGACCCTCGGCGAGGATTTCGTCGTGGAAAACGGCGGCCGCCTGCCGGTGCCGGTGGCGGACGTGGTGGAGGAAACGACCATCCCCGGCTACCGGAACGCCCGCACCTTCAGTCTGCCGTCCCGCGCCGGCCGTACCTGGCATACCGAGCCCTGCTGCGTGGGCCGCGGCCGCTACACGACCGGCGTCATCAACGTGAAGGTCTCCGACCCGCTCGGCCTCTTCCCGGTCAGGAAGTCCTTCGGGGTGGCCCGGCCGGTTATCGTCTATCCGGACACGGTGGCCCTGCCTCATTTCCAGGTGGTCCCCCGCCAGGAGCCGGGACAGAGCCCGCGCCGCTGGCTCGCCAGCGAGACCGGACCGGCCGCCGCCCGCGTCCGCGAATATGCCAGCGGCGACAGCCTGCGCCACGTCGCCTGGCCCTCGACCGCCCACTCCGGGAAGCTGATGGTGCGGGAGTTCGAGCCGGAACGCTCCAACTACGCCTTTCACAGCATCTGGCTTGTGGTGGATATGTACGCCGGTACCAACCACGGCGTCGCGCCCGCCTCGACGGACGAGTACGCCGTCACGATCGCCGCCTCGCTGGTGCGGAAGTACCTGGAGAGCGGCAAGGACGTCGGCCTGATGGCCGTTGCCGAGGAGGCGACCGTCCACCTGCCCCGCCTCGGCGACGAGCACCTCGACCACCTGCTCCGGGCGCTCGCCGTGATGAAGGCGGACGGGCACGTGCCGCTGGCCACGCTGCTTTCCTCCGAGGTCGATCTCTTCGAGTCCGGCTCAGCGGTCATCGTCATCATGCCGGCGGAGCGCCAGGACCTCACCGGCGCCCTGCGGCGGGCCATCAACCGGGGCGTCATCGTTACCGCTATCCTGCTGGATTCCCCGAGCTTCGGCGGCGAGACCTCCCTCGAGGAGACCTCCCGGCCCCTGGCCGCCGCCGGCGTCAACATCTACACGGTCCGTAACGGCGCGGACCTGCCCTATGCCCTCGACAGTCGCCTGCTCAGCGGGCCGGGCTACGGCGGGAAGGTGGGGCGATGACGATGGACCCGGGACAGAGGTCCCGCGCGTCCCTGCCCTTCGTGGCGCGCCTGGCGGACCGGGTGACCGCCTGGCTCCGGACCTGGCGGGCCTGGCTCGGCGTGGTGGGGCTGTTCATCGTGCTGCTCGTTCCGGTGCTAACGCTCATTCGTGCCCACTGGACGAATCCCCAGCCGCCGCTCGTGCTGGTACTGGTTTTAGCCGTCGGCCTCGTCTGGGCGATGTCCGCCCTGCGCCTGCGGGGCGTGTTCCTCCACCTCGTCGCGCTGGCGGCGGGCGCCGGGATTACCTGGTGGTTCGGCTTCAAGCTCGGCGTGGGGACTGATCTCCACGTCTTCGCGGCCTTTCTGGTCGCGCTCGTGTGGCTGACCGGCTACCTGTCCGCCTGGTTCGTCCTCCGGCTGCGGAACGCCTGGTTCGGCGTCGTCACCGGCGCGCTGATGCTTATCATCAATTTGAACAATCTCCCCGGCTCCAGCAGCCTGTGGTTCGTGCTGTTCTTCGTGGCGGCGGCCCTCTTCATCTTCGAGGTGCGCCTGACCCGCAACACCACGGCCGGGCTGGTGGGCGGCGCCGGTCCGCGCCGCAGCTGGTACCTCCTCGGCACGCTGCTCGTGAGTCTGCTCCTTGTCGCCACCTCGTTGGCCCTCCTCCTGCCGCAGCCCCGCTCCCCGGCCTTCCAGACGGCTGTGGCCACCCGGATCACCTGGAAGCTCAACCTGGATAATTCTCCCCTCAACATCTTCAACGAGGTCCCCTCGCGGCAGCAGGCGGATACCGTTACCAGCCAGGGCGATCTGATGTTCGGCTCCCTCTGGCACAGTGGGGACGAGGTCGACTTCATCGTCCAGTCGCCGGTCCCGTCCTACTGGCGCGTTCGCGTTTACGATACCTATACGGACCAGGGCTGGACGAACTCTCCCATGACCGCCTACCTCCTGGACAAGGGTACCGCCTGGAAAGACAGCGGGGCATCCGGCTCCCCCGGGAACCTCATCACCTACCGGGTGACGCCCGAGATCAACACGGACCTCATGCTGACGGCCGGGACACTGGTGACGGCGGATACGCCCTACCTCGTCCACGTGAACGGGAACGACCTCTTCGCCGCCACGACTCCCCGCGTGCTCAGCCCCGGCGAGCAGTACACCGTGACGAGCTCCTACCAGTCGCCTTCCTCCGCGCAGCTGGCCGCCGTTGCCGGCGGCTACCCGTCCGCTATCGGCGCCACCTACCTCGACCTGCCGGACACGCTGCCGCAGAACATCCGCGACCTGGCCGAACGGATTACCGCCGATGCCACCACCCCCTACGAGAAGGTCGCCGCTATTGATGCCTACCTCTCCAAGCTCAAGTATGATACGAGCATCCCGGCGCCGCCCCAGGGCGAGGACGGCGTCGAGTACTTCCTCTTCCAGGAAAAAGCCGGGTTCTGCACCTATTTCGCGTCGTCGATGGCGGTCATGCTCCGCGCCGTCGGCGTGCCGTCCCGTCTGGTGGTCGGATACCTGCCCGGCGAGGCCGGTCCCCAGCCCGGCGAATACATCCTGCGGGACAAGTATTACCACGCTTGGCCGCAGGCCTGGTTCCAGGGCTACGGCTGGGTGGACCTTGAAGCCACCCCGAGCAGCACCGAGGGCTCCGGCGGCAGCCAGGTGTCGTTGCCTCAGCCGTTCGTGGAGCCCCCGGACACCACCACGGCCAACCCCGGGAACATCGTGCCGTTCGATTTCCGCAGCTTCCTGCCTTCCGGCAGCTCCCAGGGCGGCCAGGACCAGTCGCAGCCGGCCGCGAGCACGACACATGGCAAGCTGCCCTTCGCCGACCAGCTCGGCATCGCGATGCTGGTGCTAATCGCCGCCGGCTTTCTCCTGCTCATGGTCACTGTGCCGGCCAGCGTGATGCGGGCGGCTTTCGGCCGCTGGCTGTGGCACGTGGACCGTAAGGCGGTGGCGGTGGAGACGTTCCAGAAGATGGGCCGGCTGGCCGCCCTGGCGCGCCTGGGTCCGGCGGCTTCCCAGACCCCGTCCGAGTACGCCGCGGCGCTGGGAGCGGTCATGCCGGAGCGCGCCGAAGCGCTGTCCACCATCACCGATGCCTACGTGAACGCGCGGTTCGGCCGGGCTGCCTCACCCGGTCTCTTTGAAGAGGCGGAGATACTCAAGGCGCGCTATCAGGTCTACTCGGCGCTGCTGGACCGCGTCGGGTTCATGCGCCGCTTCTTCCAGCGCCGCTGACGTACTTTTCTTTGCCGGGACACATAGTATAAACTAGGGAGAGAAAGCGAGGTAGCCCGGTTTATGTACAAGAAGATTCTCGTGCCCCTGGATGGTTCAAGGTTCGGCAATCGCGCCCTGAAGTACGCCGTCGACCTGGCGCAAAAATATCAGGCGTCCGTTTTACTCACCCAGGTCATCCAGCCCACGCGACCCGTTCCGCCCGTCGACCCCACCGGCTTGACGAGCCCGGTCGCCTCCGAGATTACGTTCGAGCAGGCCGCCGACGCGGACCGCCGCAACCTGAGCCGCGCCAAGCGTTACCTGGCCGGCAAGGTCCGGGAGCTGAAGGCGAAGGGCATTGCGGCGGAGTACCGCGCCGTGGAAGGCGATGCCGCCCGCGATATCATTCTGGTCGCCCGTAAGAACAAGGCGGATCTTATCGTCATGACCACCCACGGCCGTAGCGGGTTCCGCCGGGCTATCATGGGCAGCGTCGCCGACAAGGTCATCCGCGAGTCCGGCGATCCGGTCCTCGTCGTCCGGCCGTACCAGCGCCGCCGCCGCAAGTAGGACGCTACCCCGGCCCTAGTGGAGCCGGTCCATGAGGTTGGGCAGGTCGCCGGCCAGGTACCGGTTGACCGCCTCCTCGATGTCCGTCACGTCGGTGATGACGGGCTCGATGCCCCGTTCCCTGAGGTTTTCGTAGGCCCCCTGGCCCATGCCCCCGCCGATGAGCGCCTGGCAGTCCCCGATGGTCCCCGCCATGGCGTCATGACGGCTCCGGGCGCCGGCCCCGTAGCCGTGCGGCGTCCCTTCCTCGCCGTGGCCGCCTTCGTGTTCGGCGAAGGTGTGGTGCCCGGCTTTTTCCCGCCGCTCCCGGCCGGTGACGGCGCCGTCCGTGACGGTAAAGACCTCGTAAGCGGTGGCCCTCCCGAAGTGCGCCGAGATGGTGGTGCCGTCATCGGTTACGACTGCGATTTTCATGCTTCCCTCCTTGATGTTCCTGATAGATGATGCTGTTTCGATGGTAAAATCCCCGCCTTCGATGCGGATCGCCCGCCCCCCGAGCAGCGCCTCCGCGACGTGCCGCCGGGCCGCCGCGAGCACCCGCTGGAAGGTGGGCCGCGAGATACCCATCCGGCTCGCCGCTTCGGTCTGGTCGAGCCCCTCCAGGTCCTTGAGACGGAGGGCCTCCGCTTCCTCCACGCTCAGCCGGGTTTCCTTCAGATAGCGCAGCGGTATGCCCTGCGGCTTATAGTACGTGACGTCCGGCAGGCCGGCCACGCGGCGGTTTTTTCTGCGTCGGGGCATGGTTACCTCGTAATGGGCATATGTTCATAATAATGGTAGCATTCCCGTTTCGCCTGCGTCAAGCTGGCTCGTGGGTGGCGGCCGGCCGTGGTATAATGGGCCGACTTTACCAGCGAGGCCTGTTTCCGGACCCATGACAGAACCGCGACCCACGCTCGAAGCCGCCGGCGGGCGGCGTTTTTATCCCGGCTACACGGTGGTCATCGCCGCGTTTGTCATCATGATGGTCAGCATGGGGGTGTTCAACTCCTTCGGCATCCTCTTCACGCCCCTCGTCGACCAGTTCGGCTGGTCCGCCGCCGCCACCGCCGGCGCCTTCTCGCTCTCGATGCTGGCCCGCGGCTTCGGCGGTATCGTCATGGGCGGTCTGACGGACCGCTTCGGACCACGCCTCGTCCTCACCCTTTGCGGCGTCGCCGTCGGCCTCGGCTACTTCCTGATGTCCCGCGTCAGCGGCCTCTGGCAGATATACCTTTTCTACGGCGTCATCATCGGCGGCGGCATGAGCGGCGTCTGGGTGCCGCTGCTTTCCTCCATCGCCCGCTGGTTCGACCGCCGCCGCGCCATGATGACCGGCATCGTCGTCGCCGGCGTCGGCGTCGGGGGGATCATCTTTCCGCCGCTCCTCACCCGCCTCATCAGCGCGACGAGCTGGCAGACCGCCTACGTGGTGCAGGCGGCCATCGCCGGGGCGGCCATTATCATCGTGGCCCGTTTCCTCAAGAACAACCCGGACCGGGCCGCGATCGCCGGGGAAGAGCTACCGGACCCCGGGGAAGCCATGAAGCCGGAGCAAAGCCTCACCATCGGCGCCGCGCTGCGCACCCGCCAGATGTGGCTCATCCTGGTGACGCTCTTCTGCTCCGGCTACGTCGTCTTCTCGCTCGTCGTCCACCTGGTGCCGCACGCACTGGAGCTGGGGGTCGGCTCGGACGCCGCCGCCACTCTCCTGGCGGTGATGAACGGCGTCAGTCTGGCCGGCATCGTGCTGGCCGCCTACGTCGGCAACCGCTGGGGCAGCCGGACCGTCTTTTTCATCGCCATGGGCATGATGGCCGGCGGAGTGGTGGTGCTGGCGTTCGTCAAGGCCCTGTGGCTGCTCTACATCGCCGCCATCCTGGCGGGCAGTGCTTTCGGCGCGGAAGGGGCCTCGGAATCGCCCCTCGTGGCGGGTCTGTTCGGCGTGAAGTCCCACGGGCTCATCTACGGGGTGACGGGCATCGGTTTTACCGGCGGGACGGCCATCGGGCCCATCGTCACCGGCTACCTTTTCGATGCCACCGGTTCCTACCGCTCCGCCTTCGAGGTCTGCGCCGCCGCGGCCGCCCTCGCCATCATCGCTTTGCTGATGCTGCGGCCGGTGAGGCAAGAGGAAGAGTAAAAGCTAAGCGGAAGAGCCACATCCACGGGGAGTCGCATCGGGGGAAGGTCCCCCCCATCCATAATATGCTTTGTCTTTGTTGACGGTAAGTTTGATGGCATCGGAATATCCGCTCAGGTCTGCATCTTCTCTCTCCACGGAGTTGCCGCCAATGAAAATCTGCCATTCTCCGCTTTCGGGGAATTTAATGGTCGCCGAGATAGTGACCGGAATTTGTGATTTGAGGTCGCCATGCCATTTGAGCTCTCCATTGACGAGGAAGTCTGACACTGGAATATCAGTAGTGAATCTGGGACCCTTGCGGAAAATAATTTGAGCGAAGAAGCCCGGTACATCGTGAAGCGATAAAATCCGGCAAGTAAGAACAACTTCTTCACCGACCAGAGGAGGCTTGGAAATATCCAGCTGCATGATGACAGGATTTACCGTTTCATCAAGCTGATGGTCGGGCATCCGGCCATAATTGATATCGCCTAGATAGGCGAGAGGCCCAACGCTGAAATCGCTCCTAGACATGTCCGCAGCGATAGCATCCGCTACGGCATATTGTTTGTACGTGAAAACGGGTGTTTTGTCTTCAACCCCGTGATATATCGGGTCATTGATCTCTAAAGGCTGGTCCCAGGTATCGGCTGCAAAGTAGCCAACAATTTTCCAGATTCCTTCTTTGGGTATCTGGATATTGCCGCGTAATTTAATGTCTTTGGTATCCAGGGCGTTTCCTTCCCATGAGAAATCACTGTCAAGAGACACTTGGGACACCGGCACTTCCGCGAACTTCCTGGCGGCGGAATAGCTGCCGTGGATATCTGCCCAAAAGACCTGCAGCCATGCTCGGGTATGGTTCAGGTCTTCGACCTTGCGTCCCTGCCATTCGCCGTACCACAATTCATTTACATTGATGGTGAAGGTGAGTAGGACCGTTTTCCCGGCTGCCGGCAGCTCCGAGAAGTCAAGGTATATTCTGATGGGAGGCCAGGGCACTGTCGTCACCTGTGGCTGGCCGGTTGTTGGCGTTGCACCAGAAGCGGGAACCAATGTTTCTTGCCAGCCGCACAATATGATGACGAGCAGGGTCAGCACAATGACCAGAGTAATTGAGCGTATGCTTCTGCCTTTCATCGCCATGGACCAATGACCACCTTTCTTCTCGAAGGCATAGGTATCATTCGCAGAGATTAGCAGAAAATGATGAAGCCCTCAAGTATTTGTACGACTTGAGGGCTTTTCCATTACAAATCTGGTACCCCAGGGGCGACTCGAACGCCCGACACGCGGTTTAGGAAACCGC
>CAZOMF010000051.1:0-12649 GCA_964580635.1 uncultured Dehalococcoidaceae bacterium | reverse complement strand
CAGCACGTCCGCCAGGATATCCCCCGCCTCGTCGACATCATCGGCGCTTACCATGCGGTTGGTGACGCAGCGGAACTGCCGACCGCCGAGGGCGCTGACCTTCACGCCGCGCGCCAGCGCTCTGGCCGTGAAATCCTCCGGCGAGAGCTTCGCCGCCAGGTCGAACCGCACGATGTTCGTCATCACGGTGTTGAGGTCTAAAATGACGCCCGGCAGGCTCGCCAGGCGCTCCGCCAGCCGCCGCGCGTTATCGTGGTCTTCCCGCAGGCGGTCCACCATGGTCTCCAGCGCCACGATGCCCGCCGCCGCCAGCACACCCGCCTGCCGCATCCCGCCGCCGAGCATCTTCCGTATCTTCCGGGCCTTCTGAATGATCTCAGCGCCGCCGCATAAAACCGAGCCGACCGGCGCGCTGAGTCCCTTGGAAAGACAGAAGGACACCGTGTCCACCCTCTCGCAGAGGGACGCCGCCGGCACGCCGAGCGCCACCGCCGCGTTGAAGAGCCGCGCCCCGTCGAGGTGCACGGCGAGCCCGTGCTCGTGGGCCAGGTCGCATACCTCGTTGGTGTAGTCCCCGGTCAGTACCGCCCCGCCGCAGCGGTTGTGCGTGTTCTCCAGGCACACCAGCCTGCTCTCCGGGAAGTGGAGGCTCTTCGCCCGGATGGTCTTACGTATATCGTCCGGGGCGAGCCGTCCCTGCTTGTCATTGGGCACCGTGCGCAGTATCACCCCGCCGAGCGCCGCCGCACCGCCCACCTCGTACCACAGGACGTGCGCCTCGCTCCCCACGATGACCTCGCTGCCGGGGCCGGTTTGGCTGAGCACGGCGGTCAGGTTGCTCTGTGTCCCGGACGTCATGAAGACGGCCGCTTCTTTGCCGGTCCGCGCCGCTGCCATCGCTTCGAGGCGGTTGATGGTCGGATCCTCGCCGTAAACATCGTCGCCCACCTCGGCTTCGGCCATGGCCTGCCGCATCTCGTCCGTCGGCAGGGTCACCGTGTCGCTCCGCAGGTCTATCGTTCTCATCGTCCTTGCTCCCGGTGTGGTGATGTCCCATCTTACCATATCGGTCTTTTTACACCGTTTCGCCGGACATCCCTGCTCGCAGCAAAAATAGCCGTTTTAGCTGTTGACATCCTATTTAAGGTGCGTTACACTAGTCTAACCAAATTTAAGAGCATCGTATTTGGAAAGGAGGTCGCTATCGGGTACGCAAGTGTGAGTTGAATTTCTGAGCAAAGAGAGGTTCGGTTCTATGAAAAAGGTCTTATTCCTTGCCTTGATCATCCTCCTCTTGACCGGATTACTTCTTAGCAGTTGCAAATCCTCCGAAGAGTCTACCGGCGGTACCACAACCCCGCCCCCAACGACTTCCACGTCCACTACGCCCAGCACCGCCACGACGCCGACCACGCCCGTGGCCGGCCAGCCCCAGTACGGCGGCACCTTCATCTGGGAGCATAACGGCGGCATCACCCAGATAGGTTCCATCGCGGACAACCTGGGTATCGCCGCCAACCGCAACACCTACCCCATGTTCGAGGGTATCCTCAAGACCGACGAGCAGGACAATCTTCAGCCCTGGCTCGCCACCTCGTGGGACATCTCCGCTGACGGGAAGACCATCACCCTCCACCTGGAGCAGAACGTCAAGTTCCAGGACGGCACTGACTTCGATGCCGCCGCCGTCCAGTACAACCTGCAGGCGGACGTCGATGCCGCCCTGTCAGGCACCGCCTTTCTCACCAACGTGGCTTCCTACGAGACCCCGGACAAATATACGCTCGTCATCCACCTCGCCGAGGTCGATTCCACCTTCCTGCTCCGCATCGCCCAGGGCGCCCTCGGGCTGATGGCCTCGCCCACGGCGATGGCGAAGGAAGCCACCGCGGAGAACATTGCGGAACTGCACTCGGTCGGCACCGGCCCGTTCCTGTTCGATTCCTGGGAGCGTGACACCTACGTCCGCTACAAGAAGTGGGACGGCTACCGCAAGCCCGGCCTGCCCTATCTCGACGCCATAGAGATCCGCAACACCGCCGACCTCAGTGTGAGCATCATGTCGCTCCAGGCCGGTGAGATCAATGCCGTCGAGAACATCGACCCCGTCGATGCCGAGTCCTTGAGCAACCAGGGCTACGTCATCTACCAGCCGAACCTGTACTTCCTGCACAGCATCGTGCCGTCCGGCAATAACCCGGACTCGCCGTTCGCCAAGCTGGAGGTCAGGGAGGCCCTCGAGTATGCCATCGATAAGCGGACCATCGCCGCCGGTGTCGGCATGGGCTACTACGAGGCCCTCAACCAGCTCGCCACTCATAAAGACCCGTGGTTCAACCCGGACCTCGCCTTCCGCGAGTACGACCCGGCCAAGGCGAAACAGCTGCTGGCCGATGCCGGCTATCCCGATGGCTTTTCCACCACCCTCACCTCGGACGTCATGGCCCGCCGCGATACCCTGACAGCCATCCAGACCTATCTGAACGACGTGGGCATCAAGACCGAAATCAAAATCCTTGATTTCGGCGCGGCCTTCGGCCTGCCCATGCAGGGGTGGGATGGCGTCTACTTCCCCGGTTTCCCGAACGTCGGCACGCTGCTCGGTATCATGGGACGGTTCGGGGACCCGAACACCTACATCAGCATCTACCAGCCGGCTGGCTACTGGGACAAGTGGGACGCGCTCAAGCAGGAGCTCGACCCGGCCAAGCGGCAAGCCATCCTAAAGGACATCCTCAAGACCATCTATGATAACGTCATATGCGTGCCCTACCAGGGCGACGCGCCGCTCGTCGCCATGCAGCCCAAGCTCCATGGCTTCGCCCACCACGCCTTACATATCACCAGCTTCTGGTCGCCGGGCGAGGTCTGGCTGGAGCAGTAGCGCCTGTTACAACTTGACTGAGAAACGGGACTGGCCGGGGGCACCGGGACGTTTTATCTCCCCCGGCCGGCCCCCGGTCCTGCCGCCGCAATAACCCGGGCGCGGCAGCCGGTTGAGGACTCGGAATGACATCGTATATCATCCGCCGGATAGCAATGGGTATCTTCGTCGTGTTCCTGGTGACCGTCATGGTCTTCCTGTTCATCCGCCTTTTGCCCGGCGACCCCCTCACCATCTACCTTAACAAGACCGACATGCAGCAGCTCACCGAGGAACAGCTCCACGACCTCCGCGTCAAGTTCGGGCTGGAAAAGACGCTGCCCCTCCAGTACGTGGACTGGATCGGCGGTATCTTCCACGGGGATTTCGGCCAGTCCGTCATCTATGACGTCGATGTTTCTTTACTCCTCAAGGAGCGACTGCCGGTGACGCTCTACCTCGGCCTGCTGGCCTTCATCATCTCCGGCGTCGTCGGTATCGCCTTCGGCCTCGTCTGCGCCCTCAAGCGCTCCACCTGGATAGATACCCTCGTCACGCTGCTGGCGAACGTCGGCGTCACCATGCCTTCCTTCTGGGTCGGCATCATCCTCCTGTACCTGATTTCCGTCAAGGCCGGCTGGCTGCCGGTGGGCGGCTACACCTCGCCCTTCGTGGACCTCGGCAAGAGCATGCGGCAGATCATCCTGCCGGTGTTCTGTCTGTCGCTCTTCTCCGTGGCATCACTCACCCGTCTCACCCGCTCGTCCATGCTGGAGGTCATCCAGCAGGACTATATCCGCACCGCCTGGTCCAAGGGCCTCCGGGAACGCCTCATCATCATGCGGCATACCATCAAGAACGGCCTGATACCGGTCATCACCGTCATCGGCCTGCAGGTAGCCTTCATTTTCGGCGGCTCGGTGCTCATCGAGACGGTCTTCAACATCAACGGCATCGGCCGGCTGGTGACCCAGGCGGTCCAGAACCAGGACTACCAGGTCGTCGAGGCCGTCACCCTCATTCTTGCCATCATGGTGGTCGTATCCAACCTTATCGTCGATATCGCCTACGGCTGGCTCGATCCCCGCATACGGTATGACTAGAGGTTTTTGACAATGACGAATCAAACGCCCGGCGCCGCCCCGTACGATGGCTCCGCCCTTCCCGGTACCCCGCGGCGCTACAGCGAGTTCCGGCGCATGGTGTCCGTGTTCATCGGACGGCCGCTGCCGGTCATCGGCTTCGTCATCATCGCCCTGCTCATCCTGATGGCCATTTTCGCGCCGCTGCTCGCTCCCTATCCGCCCAACCAGCTCGATATCCTCAACAAGCTCCAGCCGCCGAGCGCCGCCCACTGGCTCGGCACGGACTCGCTCGGGCGGGACACCCTGAGCCGCATCATCTACGGCTCCCGCACGTCCCTCATCATCGGCTTCAGCGTCATGACGATCTCCTCGGTGGCGGGTATCCTGCTCGGCCTGGTGGCGGCCTTCTTCGGCGGCGTCGTGTACCACCTCATCATGCGGTTCACGGATGCCCTTATGGCCTTCCCCATGCTGCTGCTGGCGCTGCTCGTCGCCTCGCTGCTCGGCGCCGGGATGCTCAACGTCATCATCGCCCTCGGCATCGGCATGATCGCGGCTCCGTGCCGCCTCATGTGCGGCGTCGCCCTGTCCGTGAAACAGAACGACTACGTCCTCTCCGCCCAGGCCATGGGCATGTCCAACCGGCGGCTCATGTTCCAGGAGATCCTCCCCAACGCCTTCCCGCCGCTCCTGGTAATGATCACCATCGGCATCGGGGCGGTCATCCTCGCCGAGGCGGGATTGAGCTTCATCGGTATCGGCATCAATCCACCCACCGCCACCTGGGGCGGCATGGTCAACGACGGCTACAAGTTCCTCACCACCAAGCCGGTCCTGTCCATCTCCCCCGGGGTCGCCATCATGCTTATCGTGTTCGGCTTCAACATGCTCGGCGACGGCCTCCGGGACGCGCTCGACCCCAAGCTGCGGGGCGTGATCTGATCATGGAACCCATACTGCAGGTTGAAAATCTAAAGACCTATTTCCACACCTTCCGCGGGCTGGTGAAGGCGGTGGACGGCGTTTCCTTCGAGATCCACGAGAAGGAGATCGTCGGCGTCGTCGGGGAGAGCGGCTGCGGCAAGTCCGTCAGCATGCTTTCCGTCCTCCAGCTCATTTCCACCCCGCCCGGCGAGATCGTCAGCGGGCGTGTCGTCTTCGAGGGCCAGGACCTGCTGAAATACCGCGCCAAGGGACCAGAGATGAGCGCCATCCGCGGGGCCCGCATCGGTATTATTTTCCAGGAGCCGATGACCTCCCTCAACCCGGTGCTGACCATCGGCCGGCAGCTGACCGAGACGCTGGAGATCCACCTGAAACTGAACCCTCAGGCGGCCGCCGAGCGCGCCATCGAGCTCCTCCGCCTCGTCGGCATCCCTGACGCCAAGAGCCGTCTCAACGCCTACCCGCACCAGTTCAGCGGCGGCATGCGCCAGCGCGTCATGATCGCCATCGCCCTCTCCTGCAACCCGCGCATCCTCATCGCCGACGAGCCCACCACCGCCGTGGACGTCACCACCCAAGCCCAGCTCCTGGAGCTGATGCAGGACATGGTCGAGCGGTTCAACACGTCGCTCGTCATCGTCACCCACAACCTCGGCGTCGTGGCCCGCTACGCGGAGCGTATTTATGTCATGTACTCAGGGCGCATCGTGGAGTCCGGCCCCGCCGACGACATCTTTCTCGACCCGCGCCATCCCTACACCATCGGTCTGCTCCGCTGCGTGCCGCAGCTCGGCGAGACCCGCGAGGAGAAAAAACTCGTACCCATTCGGGGCCTGCCGCCGGACCTCATCGACATGCCTTCTCACTGCGCCTTTCTGCCGCGCTGCGACCGCGCCATCGAGGTCTGCCGCGCGGAGCCGTGGCCGGCCCTGCACCGGGTCAGCGGAGAGCACTATGCCGCCTGCTATCACGTGCCAACGGAGAACGCATGAACGGTCAGCGGCCTGAAAACGTCGTCGGGGTGGAAAACCTGAAGATGTACTTCCCGATCACCCGGGGGGTGCTGCGGCGCAAGGTCGGCGACATCAAGGCCGTGGACGGCGTCAGCTTCGCCATCCGCCCCAACGAGACGCTCGGCCTCGTCGGCGAGAGCGGCTGCGGCAAGACGACCACCGGCCGCTGCCTGCTGCGGCTCTACGACCCCACGGAAGGGAAAATAGTCTTCAACGGCACGGACATCACCGCCGTGAAGGGTGACCGTCTCCGCGCCGCGCGGGCCAACATGGGCGCCATCTTCCAGGACCCCTACGGTTCGCTCAACCCCCGGCAGACGGCCCGCACCATCGTCGGGATGCCCCTCATCGTGCACGGTCTGAAAGTGAGGGGTGAGTTCAACGACAAGGTGGCCGAGCTGTTCCGCATCGTCGGCCTCGACCCTTCCATGATGACCCGTGTTCCCCACGAGTTCAGCGGCGGCCAGCGCCAGCGGCTCGGCATCGCGCGGGCGCTCGCCTGCAATCCCTCGCTCATCATCTGCGACGAGCCCGTTTCCGCCCTCGACGTCTCCATCCAGGCCCAGATTATCAACCTGCTGGAGGAGCTCCAGGAGAAGCTCGGCCTCACCTATCTCTTCATCGCCCACGACCTCTCGGTCGTCCAGCACATCAGCAACCGTATCGCCGTCATGTACCTGGGACGCATCATCGAGATCGCCGGCTCGCGGGAGCTCTACGAGAACCCCCTCCACCCCTACACCAAGGCCCTGCTCTCCGCCATACCGGTACCCAACCCCGTCGTCGAGCGCACCCGCGCCCGCATCGTCCTCAAGGGAGAAGTACCGAGTCCCGCCGCGCCGCCGCCCGGCTGCCACTTCCACCCGCGCTGCTACGAGGCGATGGACGAGTGCCGTACCCAGCGCCCGGAGCTCCGGGACGTCGGCAACGGACACATGGTGGCCTGCCTCCGGGACCGGTTCTGAGAGCCGCTATACGCTGCTGTCGCGGAACAGCTTGGAGGGCCACCAGCTCCAGCGGCCCGCCAGCCGCGCGATGGCCGGTACCAGCAGCGCCCGCACCAGGAACGTATCCATCAGCACGCCGATGGCGATGGCGGCGCCGATCTGGAACACCACGTCGAGCGGCGAGGTCATCAGCGTGGCGAACGTCCCCGCCAAAATGATGCCGCAGGCCGTGATGACGTTGCCCGTGTGGGTCACCGCCTCCCGCACCGCGACGTGCGGGGGATGCTGGTGGGACTCCTCCCGGATACGCGAGACGAGGAAGATATTATAGTCCGCCCCCAGCGCCGCCAGCACCACGAAGATGAAGAGCGGCAGCGCGTAGTCGATGGCGCTGTGTTTGAGGATGTCCAGGTACAGCCACGTCGAAAGCCCGAGCGTGGCCCCGTAGTTGAACAGCACCGTCAGCACCATGTAGAGCGGCGCCAGGACGCTCCGCAGCAGTATCATGATGACGAGCAGGATGCCCACCACGGAAAGCCCCACCACCTTGCCGAAGTCGGAATCATTGACGGTCAGGATGTCCGCCCGGGACGCCACCTCGCCGCCCACGTAGTAGCTGCTCCCCGCCAGCGGGGTCCCTTTGAGGTCCTGCCCGATAGCCGTCCGCAGCCGACTCACGGTATCGAACGCGGCGCTGGAATTCGGGTCACCGGCGTAGATGACCGTTATCCGGGCGATGTGCCCGTTAGTGGAGAAGTAGGCCTCCTTCAGGTAGTTCGTGAAGGGCGTAGTTCCCTGGAGGTTGAATTCGCCCGCCAGCCCGTTGAGGTCGGCGGCGGCGCTGCTCAGGTCGTCGCTGAGGCTGCTGAGCAGGGCCGGCAGGTCGGCGGAGGAGGCGGTCGGTAGCTTGGCGGCCAGCGTCTGGACCTGGGTCAGTTTGGTCGAGACATCCTGGAAATTGGTGCTCTGCAGGATACCCGGATACCCTATCGCCAGGTCCTGGAGCTGGGTTGCCACGGCGCTGAGCCGGCTTATCTGGTCGAGCCCCTGTCCGGCCTTGACGGCCTGGCCGAGGGTCGCCACCTGGGTCGCCGCCGTGGTCAGGCCGGCGGCCGGCGTCCCGTAGTACTGTGTCCGGTCGATGCCCTGCTCCTTGGCCAGCGAGGTGGCCAGTACAGCTATTTCACTCGGGCCGTCGCCCTGACGCAGGTCCTGACCTTTGTTCTCGATGAGAACATCAGCCGGGTACAGCTCCCCGGCCGCGAAATGCTGCTCGATGACACGGTACCCCCTCACCGATGACGCCGATTGCGGCAGCTCGTTGATGAGATTGGCCGTGCGCTCTATCCGCAGCAGGCCCAGGTACGGCACCGCCAGCACGATGATGATCGGCACCATGACGTACACCGGGTGATGGCTGACCCAGCTGCCGACGTTCCGCCACAGCCGGCCGTCCCCGTGACCGCTTCCCTGTATCTTGCCGGGCCAGAAAAGGTACTTCCCGAAGAGCGCGATCAGCGCCGGGATGAGCGTCAGTCCCGCCAGCAGCGTGATCGCCACGCCGATGGCCAGCGCATAGCCCATGCTCCGGTTCATCCCGAACTGCGAGATGCCGAGCGAGAGGAACGCCACGATGACCGTCACCGCACTCGCCGTGATGACCGGCGCGATGTGCTTGATGGCGTGTTGCTGTGACTCCCCCGGCGGCTTCCCGTGCAGTTCTTCTCTGAATCTCGATACGATGAACAGGCAGTAGTCCGTCCCCACCCCGAAGACGATCACCACCATGTAGGCTTCCGCCAGGGTGGAAAACTTGACGCCCCAACTGCCCAGCCACCCGACGATGCCCGCCGCGACGCCGAAGCTCGCCCCGATGGCTGCCAGCGGCAGCACGATGGCCACCGGCGAGCGGTAGATGATGAGCAGGAGCGCCGCTACGAGCAGTACCGTCACGAGGGTGGCCCGGTCGATGGTCTTGGTTACCGAGGCGAACAGGTCCTGGATGAGTCCGGTCTGTCCGGTGAAGTAGGTCTCCAGGTCGGGGAAATTCGTGGCAAGGTAGTCACGTATCTCCGTGGTCGCCTTGGCCGCGTCGGCGGAAAGTGCCCCGTTCTGGAAGGAGATCTCCATGAGCATCGTGGTGCCGTCTTGGCTGACGAGCGTCTGGCGCAACGCATCGTTTTCGTATATGGAGATGACGCCGCTGATGCCCGCCGGGCCGCTCGCCGAGGTGAGCCACGTCGCCACCTGCTGGCCGTCCTGGTAGTCCTGGGTGGTCAGCCCGCTGGCGTTGTGGATGACGATGATGCCGCTGCCCACCTGGGGATTGGCCTGGCTGGCGAACTCGGTCTCCAGCAGGGTCGCCGCCGTCGCGGATTCCGTGTCCTGCGGCAGGAACTGGCTCTCGTCGGTGACGCCCACGTTGGACAGCTTGGGGGAAAAGACGAACAGCAGACCGGCGGCGACAAGCCAGATAACCACGATCCAGACGCGGTACCTGCTGGTGAAATCTCCGAGTTTGGCGAACATGGCGCTTTACCTCAAGTGTTAGATGATGGCGATGTCCCGGTTACGTTGCGCAGCAGCAGCCGGGCGACATCGTGGACCTTCTCGAGCTGTTCGTGATCGAGACCGGTCAGCAATGCCTCGATCTGCTGCCGCCCCAAGTCCCATACCAGGCGCATCAGCTCGCTGCCGTGGGCCGTCAGCTCGCAGATGACGATCCGCCGGTCTTCCGGGTCGTCCCGGCGCTCCACGAATTTCTTCTTGACGAGGATGTCCACCGTGCCGGTGACCGTCGGCAGCGTCGTGCCGATGCCTGCCGCGATCGCCCCCATCCGGCTCGGCCCCTCCGTCCGCAGGAAAAGCATGACCCGCAGCTGCGCCACCGTGAGGTTGGATGAGAGCCACTCCTCCGGCACGCTGACGCCGGTGGCGTGGAATATCTCGTCCGCCAGTTTGAGGATATTGCTCACCAGGCGGCGGTCGTGTGGCTGGTGCGGTCGGATTTCCGGCACGTCTATAACCTTCGTTTTGTATTAATAGTTTGGTTTAACCTAACTATTCTAGCACGCCGTACCGTTACCCGTCAAGAGGCTTACCCTTACATTTTCATGGCATTTCCCTGAAAAAAGCTGCGGTCGGTCACCGGGAGAGAGAAAGAAGATGCCGCACCTAAGAAAAATAAAACCCCCTCCCACGGTGGGAAGGGGGTGCGGGAGTGGAAACATGTCCCCGGTTATTCCGATGACAGCAGCTGTTTGGCCCGCTCGGTTGCTTTCTCGGCGCCCTTCGCCGCCGCCAGCGACAGGTACTTCTTGAAATCGATGAACTGCCCCACGCCCTTGATAACGGCGTCCGGCACCTTGGAATCTTTCAGTATATGGGCGTAGGTCTCTTCGCCGGTCTCCGCGCCTATTTCCTCGGAGGACACCGCCGCCGGCAGCTCCGCGACGGAGTCCTTGAGGGAACCGTGGGAAGCGATTACCGCGGTCAATTCTCCGGTCAGTCCCGCCTTGTCCGCCTCCAGCTTTTTCACCTCGGCTTCCAGCGCCGCAATGCGGGCCGTCAGCTCCTTGGCTTCGGCTTCCCACTTCGTCCGCTCTTCTTTCATCTCCGCCTTGAGCTCTTTGATCTCGTCCTTGTGTTCGGCCTTCTGGCTGGCCAGGGCTGCCTCCTGTTTCTCCTTGAGGGAGCCGGTCTCCTGCTGGTGCTTTTCCTTGAGGCTGCTGGTTTCCTGCTGGTGCTTCTCGACGAGGTCCCGGTTCCTTTTCTCCAGGTCCGCTATCTGTCCCCGCAGCCCGTCGATATCGGCCAGGCTCGCCACCAGCGCATTCTGGTCGATCTTCGAGGCCTTGATGTCCTCGCCGAGGGTGGTGTTCAGCTTCTCCATGAAGTTGTTCGAGTCCATACGGAGCTGCTTGTACTCGTCCCCCAGTATGCCGATGACCCTCCCCATGAGCTCGTCGTACCGGTTATTGGCCCGGTTTTTCTCGTCCTCGAGCGACATGATATAGGCCCGCATGTCTCCTACCTTGCCGCCGTACTGCCGGTTGAGGAGTCCGTAGACCGCAAAGGCGACCCGCTTGGCGACCGCCTCTCCGTAGCCCTTGATGTCGCTCTCGCTCGGTCCGAGTACTTTTTTGATCAGCTTGTTCTCGCGCCGTATGCTCTCGTCGTAGTCCCGCAGCCCAGCCTCCACCACCGGGTCAAGCCCGGCGCTCGCATACAGCTGCTCGGACATCTGGTCCTCGTCCAGGTTCACGGCCTCCGCCTTGACAATGCTCGTTTCCACCTCGTTGCTGCCATCTTCCATTACTGTGCCTCCAAAACCATCCGTCTCCGAAAATTATACATCTTCTGAAAATGAAGTCCAGCACCGGACACGGTAATTATTTTGAGTCCGGCCGTGTGACTAATATCACCGCCGTGACAAACCCCCGTGGGGTATGATACATTCTAGATATGAACGTGCTGTATATATTCCTCGGGGCCCTGGCCGGCGGTACCTTCGGCTGGCTCATGGGCCGCCGGGCCGCTACCCAGCCGGAAGACTGCTCCGCCACCCCCACCTGAGGCGGCGGCGGTCGTCGCATGACGCCCCTGTCAGGGGCCATTACCTACGCCATCTTTGGCGCCATCATCGTGTTCCTCTTCGTCGGCTGACGCTGCTCCGTTATAAAAACGCGACATTTCCCTGTTGAAACAACAGTTCTAAAGCACTATACTGTTGATGGAGGGAAAGTATCCGTTCAGGAGGCGTTGCCATGGCAGACCGCACCACCGTCATCACCCCCGGCGAGACCGCGCCGGACTTTACCCTGAAAGACCAGTACGGCAAGGACTTTTCCCTCAAGGCGTTTCGGGGGAAACCCGTCCTTCTTTCCTTCCATCCCCTCGCCGCCACGGGTGTCTGCACGGAGCAGATGAAAGCCCTGGAGGCGAACTATGCCACCTTGGAAGGCCTGAACACTTTCCCCGTCGGCGTCAGCGTGGACCCCGTCCCGTCCAAGAAGCTCTGGTCGGACAGCATGGGCCTGAAGAAGCTCCGCATGGTATCCGATTTCTGGCCCCACGGCGCCGTCATCAAACAGTACGGGCTTTTCCGCGAGCAGGACGGTATCTCGGAGCGCGCCAACGTGCTCGTCGACGGGAACGGCAAGGTCGCCTGGGTCAAGGTCTACGAGATGGGCACCGTGCCGGACATCGACGAGGTCATCGCTCAGCTAAAGAAGTAAGCTAGTATGCCCAAGTTCAAGATAGAATCAGAGTTCCGCATGACCGGCGATCAGCCGGAGGCGGTGGACAAGCTCATCGCCGGGCTGGAAGCGGGCAACGCCCACCAGACCCTGCTCGGCGTGACCGGCAGCGGCAAGACCTTCACCATGGCTAACGTCATCGAGCGCGCCCAGCGGCCGACGCTCGTCATCTGCCACAATAAGACGCTGGCCGCCCAGCTCGCCGCCGAGTTCCGCGAGTTCTTCCCCGACAACGCCGTCGAGTA
The DNA here is from genome assembly GCA_964580635.1 of uncultured Dehalococcoidaceae bacterium. Lineage (GTDB taxonomy): Bacteria > Chloroflexota > Dehalococcoidia > Dehalococcoidales > RBG-16-60-22 > DAOUEG01. Next base: position 293 of record CAZOMF010000051.1, on the reverse strand, counting down.
CTTCGTCTCCTACTACGACTACTATCAGCCGGAGGCCTACGTCCCCCAGAAGGACCTCTACATCGAGAAGGACGCCGACATCAACGAGGAGATAGACAAGCTCCGCCACGCCGCGACCCGCGCCCTCTTCGAGCGCCGCGACGTCCTCATCGTCGCCTCCGTCTCCTGCATCTACGGCCTCGGCGAGCCGGAGGAGTACCGCTCCTTCGTCGCTTCCATCGTCAAGGACCAGGAATATCCCCGGAGGAAACTCCTCCGCGACCTCGTGGACATGCAGTACGGCCGCAACGAGC
>CAZOMF010000050.1:0-12763 GCA_964580635.1 uncultured Dehalococcoidaceae bacterium | reverse complement strand
GCAAGATCGGCATCGAATACCTTCTCGATATCCTCGAGTTCTCGCATTCCACCGACAAGTATTATCGGCAGTTTCAACAGTTTCCGGGCTCGCTCACATTCCTCCAGGTAGTAGGGTTTGATCGCATCCTGCCTGATGTGGTGACTGCGGTCTTCTTCCAGGCCCTCGCTGATTTCGATGGCATCCATGCCGGCTGTCTCAAATAGTCGTGCTTGTACGAGGCCTTCTTCAAGTGATTTACCTTGGGAGTGATAATCTCTCAGACCTAGTTTGATAAAGATGGGATAATCAGGCCCGGCTACGTTGCGGATCCCTTGGTAAATCTTAAGGATAAAGTTGGCCCGGTTCTGTGGTGTACCCCCGAACTCATCCTCTCGGTGGTTCGTAGCTGGTGAGAGGAAAGCACTGAGGAGCCAGCTGTGGGCCCCATGGAACTGGATCGCATCAAACCCCGCCTCGATCAGTCGCCGGCCCGCCTGGACAAAGTTCTCGATCTCCTCATAAACTTCATCATTCGTGAGGCCTTTTATCGGAGCTCCGCTTTCGGTATAGGTTAAATCTGAGGGACCGATCGGCTGCTGGGCAATGAACTCCGGATTGGCCATCCAACCCCCGTGGAGCAATTGTGCGGCTATTCTGCCATGGTGTTTATGGACGGTATCTGTGATTTTTTTCAGGGAGGGAATTGTTGCGTCTGTATGAGCTCCCAGTTGTCCTTTGCCAGCCCAGCCTGATTTACTTGGAAAGATACCGCTGCTGATGATAAGTCCTACTTCGCCAAGACATAGATCACGGTATAATTCCAACTGGGCATCGGTGACCATGCCGTCCCGGCCCATGTTGTCCATGGTCGCTGACCGGACAAATCGATTTTCGAGTTGCATTTCGTTGATTTTGAACGGTGTGAATGATTTATACATTTTGCCTCTGAAACGTTTGGTTCATGCTGGATGATACGGATAGTAGGGCTGGTGGTCGATGAGGGATTTAAAGTGTTACTCCAATCCTGATCGGTTCAATATTTCTCAGAGCGGAATATCCCGTTTTGATCTCGAACGACTCGTTTACATACAGATACTGGTCATTGTCTTTTTGCCAGGCAGGCCATTCCACAATTCCCGGAACGCTGGGATTACCTGTTCTGGCAAATTCAGTCCAAATGGTCACCATGCCGTCGGACACTGTCCTGTCGACGTCCGTCAGTGCTGGCATCGGGGATTTGGCACCTGCCAACGCGAATCCTCCGGCATGCGCCTCCCACGCTTCGGTCACATCGAGAGAGCCGAACATGTAATGCAGTTCCATGCCGTGGGCCGAGACGCAGCCTTCTCTTCGCCAGTTATCCGGAACCCGATCAAACACGATTGCGTAGCCGTGCGACCCGGCTTTATGCGGGGTATCAAGCAGAATAAGGTAATTGGCAATCGCAGTGTCCGCGATGACGAGACCCGGGCCGGTGAGTTCTCCGAGATCCGAAAGCAACACATACGGCACTCGATTCCAATTACCCGAGCGGAACAGGTTGAGTATCGAGTCCGGCATGAACCATCCATCCTCGTTAATGCTCCATGGTCCCATGAACAGAAACTCGGGCCCAAGGTCGACATTGAAATCCTGCTCAATCTTGATGATTCGATCGCACGGTAACTCCCGGGCGGCCGCGAGCGGATCTGGTTTGTCCGCCACACCCAGTTTTGCGAAGAAACGCTCGCCGTAGTCCTCCACCTCTTCTAGTCTGGCTGGTTCAAAACTCCTGCCGCCGCTCTGGACGATGGCCCGGTGGAACAAACCTCTGGCGAGCGGCGATGCCATTAAAGCGGCTACTTTGAGTCCACCTCCGGATTGGCCGAATATGGTCACGTTATCAGGGTCACCCCCGAATGCGGCGATATTCTGCTGCACCCACTGAAGAGATGCGATCAGATCCAGGAACAGATAGTTGCCGGAGACCCCCTTTTGTGATTCTTTGGAGATAAGTGGGTGTGCGAACAACCCTAATATCCCGAGCCGATGATTCGTCGTCACCAGCACGACATCGTGGCTCGGCAGTCCGAGGCTGTTACTGATCGGTAAATTGCCGTTCCCATACCGGGTACCGCCGCCGTGAAACCATACCATCACCGGTAACTTGTCCGACACTGTTTTTGCCGGTGTCATTACGTTCAGGTAAAGGCAGTCTTCACTGGACGGAAGGGCTTTCATCGTTTCTGAGGCGTGGATATCCGGGTATTGAGCCGCCTGGACGCTGAAACCGGTACAATCTCTGGTACCGGTCCATGGCTTGGCCGGCTGGGGAGGTTTCCATCGTAGATTACCGACAGGCGGCGCAGCATAGGGAATGCCTCGAAATATCGAGATCTCATGGCCGGGCTGCCCGGAAGTTATTCCGGAAACATAGCCTGTATCCAATTTGGCGTTTTTCATTCAATCCTCCTCAGCAACAATTTTAATTATGCTGTAGTGAATCAAGGTCTGGTTCGGGTTCGGGATATATTACTGTGCCGTGTTCACGGGACGGCAAGATAACGGTAGCTTCGCCGGGCATGGTGACTTCATGCCTTTGATTTTCACACCAGGAGTCGATATCGACGCAATATCTGCCCTTCTGAATATATTTGTTAGTTACTTTGCCATGGCACCAGGTGACGTCGCCTTCAAGGTTATAGCCGCGGACCTCGGCCTTTGATTTCCACAGAAACCCGTCATCGCCTATCCAGTTTGTCAGCACCATATTTCGCCAGGCGTTTCTCTGTGCTCCGGCATCGTGGATGCGGGGTATGCCCCGGTCGGTCATTGTGCTTGCATCGAACATCGAGGGGCGGATGTGGATATTCAATTCGGGATCGTAAACCCCTATATTTTCATGATGTTTGGCAGAGATAAGACGAAAAAGGCGGTCTGAAACACAAGAAGGAGGGTTTCCTTTTCCTACGAACCAGGCGAATTTTTCGCTAGCGGTATAGGGTCCGCGAACGACAGGCGGCAGCTCTTCGCCCACCTCGACGTCTTCCCAATATCGCATTACCGGTCCTCTTGGCTTTTCCTCGTCCTGAGCCTTATAAATTTTCTCGATCTCTTGCTTGGAATACTTCGGCATATCATCAAGCTCTTGAGAAGTCCCGCGTTCGTTTGCCTTGCTTCCTTCTAGAAATATAACCCAGGACGTATAGGTGGCGCCGGTTTGTTTGTCTGCCCTGATAAGGATCCCCTTTTCCTTGACAATGACCAGTTGACCGGCAAACCGGCTCGGTTTTATTTGTACGTCGAAAGGGTAGATGACCTTGGCGGTATATTCATCCCCTTCAACAACCGGCCTGAAATACTCCCAATCAAAACCCGATAAAAAGCCTTCTATCCCGGATGGCACATTTTCAGGGTGCTGGGAATAATTGATTGTTTCCAGGAAAGACGGGGGGGCGATAATACGACCGTATTTCGTGGCACGAGCGTAGTTTCTATCTCGGAATATTGGATTGATGTCACCGATGCCGTCGACAAAGTGCTTTATCCCGTCCCTAGTTACCTGGGTGTTGAAGTACTCCTGACGGTAATCCGGGTTGGCACTATCGAATTCCTGGAAAGTGCGAATTTGCCCTGTCTTTTCTTTCATTTCGAGAGCAAATCGTTCCAGTTTTGTTCGTTCTTCTTCGGCCATAATTCGTTTCCGGTTTCGGTTTTTGATACTGCCTAATTACCTCAGGGTAATTCTATTCGAAAACATCGTCCGCCATCAATTCTACGAACTCTTCATCCGACAGCCCCAGGATATTGATGCATATTTGTTCGGTATGCTCTCCGAGTGATGGGGCCCGGCTGACCCGGGCTTTGTTTTTCGTCAATTTATAGGCAGGAGTAGGATGACCGAAAACACCCAAATGAGGGTTGTCGATGGGAAGGAGGAATTCTCTCTCTCGCAATTGAGGGTCATTATCCACGATATCAGCCATCGTTTGTACGACGCCGGCCGGCACACCAGCTTCCTGCATCATATTCATTACTTCATAATCCGTATGCTGGCAGGTCCATTGGGAAACCAGCCTTTCCAGTTCGTCCTCATTTTCCTTGCGGGATTTCAGGTCAGCGAACCTGGCTTCTTTCGTCCAATCAGGGTTACCGATGGCCCGGCAGAATGCCTGCCACTCCGGATCATTAAACACGGCAATCGTGCACCATCTGTCATCTCCCTGGCAGGGAAACGCACCGTGTGGCGAAGCGTAATCAATGCGATTGCCACTGCGGGTACGAAAATGGTTATTTGCTTGATGGTCAAGAAGATTGGGAGTATTCGAATGAATGCAGACTTCTACCATGCTGGAATCGATGTGTTGCCCCTTCCCGGTACGGCGTCTGTAATCAAGAGCGGCTATAATAGCCATGGCGTTGATATAAGGAAGAACGATATCGCCGAATGGTGCGTTGGCACCCACGGGCGTTCTGTCCGGCCAACCGGTTTGGTGGAGATACCCGGACATCGCCAGACCGGTGCCGTCGACACCCCATTCGTGGGCCATCGGGCCCGTCTGTCCATAGGCGCTGCTGCTGAGCATGATAATATCAGGCTTGATTGTTTTTGCGAATTCATAATCGATACCCAGTTTACTGAGCGTGCCGGGGGTAAAGTTTTCGTTAATGACATCCGCCCATTGTATCAGTTTTACTACGATCTCTTTGGCTTGAGGTTTTTTTAAATTGAGTGCCATACCTAGTTTCGATGCGTTGAGGTGCGTATACCACGGTTTATCATCGGGGTTGTTTCCGCTGGAGATTTTGACCATCCTGTTGGTTCTGGAAAGATCGATACGCGTTGAAGATTCTACGCGTATCACCGTGGCTCCGTTGTCCGCAAGGTGTTTACCGGTCAGGCTTCCGACAAGTGCCCAGCCGAAATCCAGCACCTTGACCCCCCGTAGCGCCGGCTGTTCAACGTTCGCCATATCTGTACTCTTAGATGACACCCGAATTCTCCAAATCAGCAATCTCTTTATCCGTCAGCTTCAGTTCTTGTTTATAAATCACATCGTTGTACTCGCCTGCAACCGGTGCGGCCGAATTCACGAAGTTTTTTGTCTCGTTGCTTAAAAAGAAGTATTTTGGGTAATTGATGGGCAATCCATTTTCAGGGTCTCTGATAGCTGTCCAATAACCACGGGCTTTGAGTTGTGAGTTACTTAAGATATCGGCAGGGTCGTGTATCACGCAGGCGTTGAGCCCCCGCTTTAAACCCTCTTCGGTAATTTCTCGCTTCGTATGCCGCAAAAACAACTGACTGATAGCTTCCTGTTGCGCATCGAGTAATTCTTTCGAAACATCCTGAGCCGCCATATCGAATTCTTCCCAGTTAGTGATTACCCGCATGGGATTATCTACTCCATCGTCGTCGATCCATTTGGACATCGCGCGGTTGCCTTGCGATCCCGGTTGTCCGCCCATGAATGACCAGAAGATATAGCCGTCTTTGCATTCCCAAATCCAGCGTGTGGAACGTGCGCCGATGGTACGTATTGCTCCAGCGCGTTTGATCAGGCGCTTGTCAAATTCCCACATGATCAGGTTAGATGATGTTCTTTTTGCCGCCACTTCCTGCATGGAAACGTCAACTTGTTGTCCAACTCCTGTTGTTTCTCTGACGTGATGCGCTATTACCGTTCCCAATGCGGCAGCAGCATTGGATTCAAAATACATCGTATCCAGGCCCTCCCTGAGGGGAGGACGATCAGCGTCTCCATTAGTAGACATAATACCGCTCATGGCGGAAACGACGAGCTCGCTGCCCTTAAATCCCGAGTAAGGTCCTTGCTGCCCGAAAGGAGTTATCGATGTGAGGATGATTCTCGGGTTTATTTGCTCCAGTACAGAATAACCGATGCCAATCGAGTGTAGGTATCCGGGTTGAAAAGACTCAATAACAAAGTCACAATTCGAGGCTATCTTCTTGAACAGTTCGCGGCCTTGCTCTCGTTCCAGATTGAGGGTAATGCTGCGTTTATCCGTATTATAAGCGAGCCAATGGAGTCCTTTGTTTATGCCTTGTTTTCCATCAAGAAAAGGAGGAATGCCTCGCATCGGGTCACCGCCGGGTGGTTCAACTTTAATGGTCTCAACTCCCAGGGCAGCGAGAATTTTACCGCAAATGGTGCCCTTTTCATTTGAGAGATCCAATGCTCGATATCCGGATAGTAAACTGTTTAACATAATCCTCATCCGCGAACGAATGTATTTTTTCTATCCGCCGATGGTAACGCTCAGCCCGCACTCTTCCATTAGTCGCTTTCGCTCCTCCATCTCTTCTTCGGAGGGCGGGGTTATGAGGGCACCGCTGCCTGTTTGTTCCAGCCGTGCGTACTTGGATTCGCCCAGCCGGTGATAGGCCAGCAGGTTCACCGGGGTCTCCGTTCCCAGCTCGTGCGCGATGAACCGCGCCGTGGCTTTGATGTTTTCAAGATCGGCGTTGCAGCCCGGGACGACCGGAATGCGCGCGATGATGGGGATACCGAGTTCCCCGTGGATGCGTCTCGCGTTCTTCAGTATGACCTCGTTGGGCGCCCCGGTCAGCTTCCGGTGGGCCACCGCGTCCAGGTGCTTGAGATCATAGAGCACGAGGTCGGTGTACTGTAGGACCTGGGCAACCGCCTCCCATGGGGCCAGGCCGCAGGTCTCGATGGCGGTGGGTATCCCCTGCTCCCGGCACAAACGCAGCACGTCGCTGGAAAACTCCGGCTGGGCCAGCGGCTCGCCGCCGGAAAGCGTCACGCCGCCGCCGCTGTTCCTGAAAAACGCCTCGTCCTTCTTTACTTCTCTGAACACTTCCTCCGCGGACATGGTTCGTCCGGCCAGAATGCGGGCCTCGGTAGGGCAGACGTTAACGCATTCGCCGCACCCGTCGCAGCGTTCCCGGTCGGTGCGTGACTTCCCCTCCCGTACCTCGATGGTCCCATTGGGACAGGCGGTAACGCACGCGCCGCAGCCGGTACATTTCTCCGTGTCGTAGAGGAGTTCCGGCCGGCGCTGCTGGGATTCCGGGTTCTGGCACCAGATGCAGCGCAGCGGGCAGCCCTTCAGGAACACCAGGGTCCTGATACCGGGCCCGTCGTGCAGGGAATAGGACTGGATATCGAAAACTATTCCTTGGGTCATGCCGCGGCGCGCCTAGACGTTGACTTCCATTCGCCGGATGATATCGTCCTGGACGCCTTTGCTCAGATCGATGAAATAGGCGCTGTACCCGGCCACCCGCACGATGAGGTCGCGGTACTTCTCCGGCGTCTTCTGCGCTTCGAGCAGCTCCGCGTTGCCCACCACGTTGAACTGGATCCACTTGCCGCCCATCTCTGCGTAGGTCTTGATCAGGCTGCCCAGCTTTTTCAGGTCTTCCCGGCTGGTCACCGACGAGGGGTGCAGCTTCATGTTCAACAGCGTCGATGAACAGGCCGCCTGGTCCAGCTTGGCGGCACTCCGTAGCATCGCCGTCGGGCCTTTGGTGTCCCGTCCCTGCGATGGGGAGGCGGTACCGTCCGAGAGCGTCGTCCCAGCGTACCGGCCGTCGGGCGTCGCCCCGATAATCGTTCCGCCGGCGAACATAGAAGAGATGGAAGCCCCGCCGAGCCCCCTCGTCTTCCCGCCTATCGGCCGGCCGGGATTCGTGTACCCGGCCTCTTCATCGATGAGGAACGCGTAGAGGTCCCGCACCAGCAGGTCTACCTCGTCGATGTCGTTACCGTACTTCGGCGCCTGGAGGCATCGTTTTCTCAGCACCTCGTGACCTTCCCAGTCGCGGCTCATCGCCTCTTTCAGCGTCGCTATGGTGACGGACTCCTCGTCGTAGACGAGCTTCTTCACCGCCATGAGCGAATCCGCCGCGTTGACCGCCCCCACCGGTATCATGCTAGCCCGGAAATCATAGGGGGCTGTGGCATGCCGTTTGGAGATGGGTTTCCCCACCGCGATGCCGTCCGCCATGAGCACCGTGTCGATGACCTCGACGGCGTCGTAGTAGCTGTGTACGTCCCCGGTGTTCCACTTGGTCAGGAAGCCGTGCTCGTGCCACAGGCTGATGAAATGGCGCAGGGTCTCCTTGAAGCCGGCGTAGAACTCGCTGAAGGTTTCGTAATCTTCAACGTCGCGCGGCAGGGTAATCGCTCGCAGCCCGCTGCGGGGGTCGGTGCCGTTGTTCATGAAGATTTCGAGCACCTTGGGCACCACGAAGAACGAACCGGCCAGGAAGCTCGCCTTGCCCGGTATCGCCGGGTCCACGCACCCGCACAGGTGGTAGTTGCGGGCTTCCGCCAGCGGTATCCCGCCGGACGTCATGTAGTCCAGGAACGACTGGTCGAGCGCGATCGCCGGCATCCCGATACCCGTCTTCACCACTTCCAGCCCCTTCACCAGCAGGTTCTCCGGCGTTCCCGGGTGGACCCGCAAGGTAATCGTATGGTGCGGCGTCCGCAGCCGGTTGGCGGCTTCGAGCACCAGGTAGCTCAGCTCATTGCTGGCGTCCTTTCCCTCGGGCGTCACCCCGCCGATGGTCATGTTCCGCCATTTTGCGAAGCCGGCATGCTGTTTGCGCTTGGCGCCGGACAGCTTGATGTTCTCTGGCCTCATGCACTTCACCCGCAGCTCGCAGAGCAGGTCCAGCACCTCCTCGTCGCTGATGAGGCCGCGCTCGGCGTCGCGCTTGTAGAACGGGTACATGTACTGGTCGAACCGTCCCAGCGCCAGCGTCGAGCTCGGCGTCGAGAGCACCTGGTAGAACCATTGCGATTGCATCGCCTCGAAGAAGCTCCGCGGCGCCTCTACCGGAACCCGGCGGCATGCCTCGGCGATGCGGACGAGTTGCTGTTTCCGCACCGGGTTGCTCTCGGTTACGGCGCGGGCTGCGGCCCCTTCCGCGTAGCGGTTCGCCAGGCGGATGACGGATTTGAGAACGATGAGTGAGGCTTCCAGATACAGCTTCTTTTCCACGGATTCCAGCGAATAGAACCGCATCGTCTGCAGTTCTTCCTCGATGTCGCTGATGATCGGGTTGAGTCCCCGCAGCCACTTGTCGAAATCGGTGTAGTCGTCTGTGAAGTTGAACGAAAGGCACAGCCCGCTGCCGGCGTAAGCCCCGCGGAACTCGTCTTTGCTGCGCATCGGTGGCAACGTGACGCCGAGCTGCAGGTAGTTGAAAATCCGGTCGTCGAACAATTGCCCCTGGGCAGCCTCGGAACACCGCGTCTTCCAGTACCCGCCGAGCTCCCGGAACAACTCCCAGTCAACGCTGTCCGTGGAAATGATGCCGTCTTCCACCGCACCCCGAATCTCGTCCTCTTTCCACACGCCGAGGAACGGGTCAATCTCGACGCCCCACGGCTGGCTGGCCCCCTCCCCCACGAACAGTTCGTCGTCATTGATAAGCACCGGCATCTTTTCCAGCACGTTCGCGTGGGCCTTCGCGTTGCGGATGATGGCCGGTTCGCCCTCAGTCTGCCGGTAGGACTCCGTGATGAGGCGCGCCTTTTCCAGGCACAGGGGAAAGCCTCCCCTCTGTATCGTATCGGTCAGTGTTCCCATGTCGGTCTCCTCGCAGCCTGGCCCCGGTTGTTGCCCGCCGGTTGCTATCGCTGGCTCGTATCCATATACTAGTCGGTATGACCGGTGGACCGGCCTTGTTTCACATTATGGCATACCTTTCCGGGGATGCCAACCTGCCTGGTTCGGTCCCTGAGAAACGGTGGTGACGATGTTGAAGACCGTGGTACTGGACAGCGGTTCTATTTCCGGGATGGCGGCGGGAGAGCCCGGCGAGGAGCTGTCGGTTTTCCGGGGTATCCCCTACGCCGCGCCGCCGGTCGGTGCTTTGCGCTGGAAGGCGCCGCGGCCGGTCGCGCCGTGGACTGGCGTGAGGGAATGTGTCTCGTTCAGCCGGGCCCCGGTGCAGGGCACCCTCATCCCTCCGGACGCGGCCCAGCAGGCCGCCCCGACGCCGGCCCGCCCGCCCCTGCCCCAGAGCGAGGACTGTCTCTACCTCAATGTGATGACCCCGGCGCGGCACCCGTCGGAAAAACTGCCCGTCATGGTCTGGATGCACGGCGGCGGTTTCGCCATGGGCAGCGGCAACGAGGGCATCAGCAACGGCCACCGTCTCCCCCGGCGGGGCGTGGTCCTGGTGACGGTCAACGGCAGGCTGGGGCCGCTCGGCATGGTCGCCCACCCGGCACTGACGGCGGAATCCCCGGACCACGCCTCCGGCAACTACCTGTTCCTGGACCTCATCGCCGCGCTCCGGTGGGTGCAGCGGAACATCACCGGCTTCGGCGGTGACCCGGGCAACGTGACCATATTCGGTGAATCGGGCGGCGGCGCCAAGGTCTTGAGCCTCATGTGCTCGCCTCTGGCCCGGGGCTTGTTCCACAAGGTGATTGCGGAGAGCGGCAGCCCGGACGGCAAACCCCTGGCGGAGCTCGAGTCCGTCGGCGAGCAGTTCTTCGAGCGCCTCGGCGTTGCCGGGTCCCCGGACCCCCTGGAAGCGGCCCGGGAGCTGCCGTGGGAACGGATCATCGCCGCGGACCGGGAGCTGCTGCTGGAGCGGAACCTTGTCGGGCGCGGCGGTCTCTGGGACCTCGCCGTGGACGGCTGGTTCATGCCCGATCTCCCGGCTGAATTCTTTGGGAAAGGGGCCCAGACCACGGTACCGCTCATTTTGTTAGCTAACCGGGGCGAGCTTTCGACACCCGCCGGCGCCTACCTCATACCTCACTATACCCGGGAGCTACGGGCCGTGGCCAGGGCCGGACAGCCCGGACGGGCCATCATTTTCGATCGGGTGCCGCGTACCTGGCGGAACGAGGGCTGTTTCTCCTGTCACGCTCTGGAACTCGGCTACGTCTTCGGCGACTGGGACAACACGACCGGTTTCTGGGATTCTATCTTTATGATAGCCCGGTCTGCGGGTGCGAGGTCCCGCAATCCCGGCTTGGAAGATAACGACCGCCGGATATCCGAGTTGATGATGACGATGTGGGTGCGATTCGCGCAAACCGGCGATCCGTCCGTGAAGCAAGTCGAAAAATGGCCTGCCTGGGAAGAGTCCACGGATCGATACCTGTACGTTGGAGAGAGCGTGGAGGTCAGATCAGGATTCTCGTCCCTTCCGGGTAGTCGAACCTAAAAATTATCGGCAGTATCGGCCTCTCGGGCTTGGTTGGTGAAAACCCGTGAGCTGGCCTATTTTCTTGTGAGCCCAGGTTCGAAGATTTTTATAAGACGGTCAACAAGGTTCGTGATTTGGTACGGGGCCCGACGTTTATGGTCGGGGAGGCGCCCATTCTTGCACTAAAACCAACCTCAACGTAATGAAAACACACCGTGGAGTCCTCACCGGTAACAGTTGTCTCCCCGATCAAATATCAAACAGCGGGAAAACTGTTGGTTTGCGGTACATACTTGACCGATTATTGCGCCACCTTCGAAAACCCCGTTGCCACCCTGGGTTTCTCATTGACGTATAGGTATCGGTCTGACGCATCCCATGCCGGCCACTCGGGGACCCCCGCACCTCGGGGCTTGCCATCGGCAGCGAAGCTCGTCCATAAGGACATCATCATCTCTGAAACGGTTCGGTCTTCTGCATCCAGTCCGGGTTCTGGGGTCGTGGCACCCGCCGGCCGGGCTATTCGGAACAGGTGAGGCCACAACCCTGTTGCGTTATCATAGTCCCCGAAAACGTAGCCGAGCTCGACGGCGTGCATGGCGTTACACCCCTGCCTTCGCCAGCCTGCCGGAACTCGGTCGAAGACCATCGCGTAACCGGCATGGCCCTGCTCTTTGATTGCCTTCAGCATGTTGACGTATTCGGGGATGATCCACGGTAGTACCAGCATGCCGGGACCGGCCAGTTCGCCCAGGTTGGCGCACACGATGAGCGGTACAGCGTTGATTTGCCCGTCCATCAGAAGCTTTGCGGTCGGTTTGGGGAGCAAACGGCCGTCCACGGTGCCGTCCCATATTGAGCGGGGCATATCGGTGGGATTACGGGGTAACTCCATGGGACCGGCGACCTCGACGATGGCGGACATGGGCACCTGCCGGGCTTCCGAAAGGCTTTTGACACCCAGTTTTGCAAAGAGGGTCTTTCCGACTTCTTCCGCCTGTTCAAGCGACTGTCCAAGGAACGTGGCGGTGCCGCTTTCGCAAATCGCGCGATGGAAAAGACCTTTCGCTAGCGGGGAGAACATCATCATGGATACCTTGGCGCCGCCGCCCGATTCACCGAAAATGGTGACGTTATCGGAGTCGCCGCCAAACGCCGCAATGTTGCGATTCACCCACTGGAGAGAGGCGATGATATCCATGAAAAGGTAATTGCCGGAAGCCCCGTTCTGTTCTTCGGACAGTTCCGGGTGGGAAATGAGACCGAAGGGCCCGAGGCGGTGGTTGACTGCGACGACCACGGCCCCGTGGGATGGCAGGCGCCAGTTGTTCCAGACGGCATCGTTGCCGGAACCCGTGACGTAAGCCCCGCCGTGCAGCCAGACGAGGACCGGGAGCCGCTCTTCCGTTGACCTGGCCGGTGTCAAGACATTCAGGTACAGGCAGTCCTCACTCTCCGGCATCGTGATGGAGACGCCTTCCAGTGGCATCTGCGGTGCGATCGGACTGAATCGAGTGCATTCCCTGATTCCTTCCCAGGGCGCGGCAGGTTGAGGCGGCCGCCAGCGCAGCTCGCCGATTGGTGGTGCCGCGAATGGAATGCCGCGGAAGATGGCCACCTCTCGGCCGGGCTCCC
>CAZOMF010000049.1:7545-12787 GCA_964580635.1 uncultured Dehalococcoidaceae bacterium | reverse complement strand
GCCGGGTGATGGTCTGCATCTGGGCGGCGGACTCCACCTGGAAGATGCCGATGGTATCGCCCGAAGCGAGCATGTCGTACACGTTCGGGTCCTCGAAATCGATGCGGGAGAGGTCGAGCCGCTCTCCGGTGCGGGCCCGGACGAGCTCGGCCGCCTCCTGCATCTGGGAGAGGGCGCCGAGGGCGAGGAAGTCTATCTTGACGAAGCCGGCGTCGTCGATGCTGTCCTTGTCCCACTGGCAGACGTAGCGGCCGTCGATGGCGCCGCGCTGCACCGGCACGATCTCCGTGAGCGGGCCGGAGGAGAGCACCATGCCGCCGGGGTGCTGGCCGAGGTACTTGGGGAAGCCGTCGAGCTCCGCCGCCAGCTCGACGAGGTCCCGCCAGACCGGCACGTCCACCTTGTCACTGAAGTTCGGCATGCGCTCCATCTTCTCCCGCAGCCGGCGGGCGCTGCCCCAGTCCGTCTGCCGGGCGAGCTGGTCTATCTCCGCCGCCGGCAGTCCGAGCGCCTGCCCGAGGTCCCGCACGGCGCCCTTGATCTGATAGGTGGCGATGGTCCCGGTCAGTACGGCCTGCCGCCAGCCCCACTTCTCGTGGGTACGCAGGATGAGCTGCTCCCGGATGCTGCGCGGGAAGTCCAGGTCGATGTCCGGCGGGCCGCTCATGACATCGTCCGGGAGGAAGCGCTCCAGGGAGAGGTTATACCGGAGCGGGTCGATGTGGGAGAGGCCGATGAGGTAGCCGACGAGCAGGGCGACGGACGAGCCGCGGCCGCGGCCGGGAGGGTTCTCCTCGACGGTGAGGGAGGGATCGCTCAGGCCGAGGTCGATCATCACCTCGCGGGCGAGCTGGATGACCTCGTGGTACATGAGGAGGAAGCCGGCCAGGTCGAACTTTTTGATGAGGCGGAACTCCTCCTCGAGGCGCCGCCGCACCGGCGCCGTCACCGAGCCGTAGCGCCGGATGGCGTTGCCGTAGCAAAGGGTCTCCAGGTAGGTCTGGGGCGTGTAGCCCTCCGGCACGGGGTAGTCCGGGAAGACGTAGGCGTGGTCGGTAGTGAGGTCGAAGGCGCAGCGCTCCGCAATCCCGACGGTGTTGGCGAGGGCCTCGGGGCATTCCCTGAAAAGCTCCTCCAGCTCCGGCACGGGGCGGAGGCAGTACTCGCTGTTGGCGCGGCGCTCGCGGTGGCTCTCCTCGAGGCTGGCGCAGCAGCCGATGGCGACGAGGCAGTCCTGGAGGCGGTGGCGGGAGCGGTCGTGGTAGTGGACGTTGCCGGTGGCGACGGGCCGCGCGCCGGTCTCCCGGGCCAGCCGCAGGAGGCGGCGGTTGCGCTCGGTGTCCCCGTAGGCGAGGTTCTGCTGGAGCTCGATGAAGTAGTTCTCCGGCCCGAACCAGTCCAGGTAGCGCCGGACGAGGTCTTCCGCCTCGGCATAGCGCTCCATCATCACCAGCCGGGCGAGCTCACCCTTCGGGCAGCCGGAGAGGGCGACGAGGCCGTCCGCGTGGTCCGGCAGGAGAGAGGGATCGAGCTCCGGATCGTTGCGCTCCCCGACGGCGTGGGCGGCGGTGACGAGGGTGCAGAGGTTGGCGTAGCCCCGGCGGTCCCGGGCCAGCAAGGTGAGGTGGTGGCCGCCCCGCAGGGTCACCTCCGCGCCGATAATGCCGTGGAGACCGAGCGATCTGGCGAGCTGGGCGTACTCCATGGCGCCGCAGAGGTTATCGTGGTCGGTGACGGCGAGGGCGGCATAGCCCAGCTCCCGGGCGCGGACCATGAGCTCTTCCAGGGAGGAGGCCCCGTCGTGGAAGGAGTAGTAGCTGTGGCAGTGGAGTTCAGCGTAGTCCATAGGTCAAAACTCAGGTTAAAACTTAAAGGTCAAAAGGCAAAACTGCAGCGTAAAAGTCAAAGGTCCCGGCCGCGCCGATGGTTCGACAGGCTCACCATGAGCGGCGCGGCTCCCCGTCACCTTCACCTTTGACCTTTGCCTTTTGACGTTTCATTTTCCTTAATAGGCCTGTTTGTACCACGCCCCGGTGACGAGGTCTTTATAAAGCTCGAGGCGCTGGCCGGAGTCCAGGCGGACGGCATAGTAGAGGCGGACGACCGGCTCGCGGCGCCACCACTCGTCGTCGAGGCGCCAGCGGTCCTCGATGCCGGCCACCTTCTGCCGCCGGGGCAGCCGCACCACGGCGGGCCGGCCGTCCGGCCTCTCCTCCACCAGCACCGGCTCCGGCAGGTTTACCGGCCGGTAGGCGTCAGCGCGTAGCGTCGTTCCGGGATGCGTGACCACGGCTCCACCTCCTTGAGGGTATAGACCTGGGGCGTGCCCAGGCGCAGCTCGAGCTGGCGGATATCGCTGATGAGGTGGTCCCTGGCGCGGAGGTCCGGGAAGAGGCTGTTCTGCCGCCCCCGGGGGCAGCCGAGACGGTCTATCTTTATGCCTATCTGTTCAGTAGGACCAGGCTGGGGGTAGTCCTCCAGCACGCGGCGGACGCGGCCCATGGCGGTCCGGAGCTCCATGGCCGGGTCCTTGAACTGGATGCGGCGCTCCCACATCTCGGCGTTCCAGCTCCGCGTCCAGAGGGTGAGGCTGCGGATGCCGAGGCCGGCGGGGCCGGTCTTCTCAAAGACCCTGCCCAGCATAGCGTCCACGGCGGCCAGAATGGCCTCCAAAGAGACGGTGACGGAGGCGAGGGTGGTGTTGTCCTCGATGGTCTCCTCCATCCAGCGGGGATAGAGGGGGGTGGCATCGACGCCGCGGGCGAGCTCCCAGAGCCGCCGGCCCTCCGGCCCGAACTGGGAGAGCACCGGACCGGGCGGCAGCGCCGCCACCTGCCCGAGGGTGCGGAGGCCGAACTCCCGCAGCTTGTCCAGGGCCCGGGCGGAGACGGGCAGCACCTCGCAGGGGAGGTCACGCAGGAAGTCCGCCGGGTCGCCGGAGAGGACCTGCCGCCCGCCGGGAGGGCAACGGCGGGCGGACAGGCGGGCAAGAAATTTGTTGGCGGCAATGCCGAAAAGGGGCCCGAAGCCGTCCGGCAGCACGGCGCGGACGGCGCGGACGAGGGCCTCGCCGGTGGGGTAGAGGCGTTCCAGGCCGCCGAGGCCGAGGTAGGCCACGCCCGGCTCCGCGCCCTCGACGACCGGGCTCACCGTCTCCAGCTTGTCCAGCATCCCATTGAAGACGGCGCGGTAGTGGGCGACGTCCGCGTGGACGAGCACCGCCTGACCGTACTTCGAGAGGGCCTGCTGGAGGGGCATGTCCCGGCGCAGGCCGTCCATGCCGGGGGCGTGGTCCAGCACGAGCTTCCGGGAGCCGGCCATGACGGTGACGACGGCCTCCCGCCCGGCGAGGCCGGGATTGCGAAGGACCTCGCAGCGGAGGTAGAAATGCGGCAGCAGGATACAGAGCGTGTTCATATCAGTTCTCCCCAAAAATCAGGGGCAAGAACCAGTATATAGAACATTCGTTCTGTTGTCAAGGGGTCGGCGTCGCTTTTTTAAGAAGCGGCACCAAAAGAGGGCGCCGGACCGGGGTGCCGCCCGGTCCGGCGCGAGGAGCCCTGTGCGCCTCAGGGCGCTACGAGGCCCGGCACAGGGTATTCAGGATATCCAGCTCCCGTTCCAGCGTGTAGTCCTTGATGGCCTGCATCTCGTCAGTGAAGTAGTCGCGGAAGCTGTCCATGATCCAGCCGTAGGGCTGCGAGACGGTCAGCGGACGGGACTGTCGCTCCCACCGGCCCCGGTACTCCGGCGGGATGCCGATGCCGCTGTCTTCCCGTATGGAGGCCTCCCAGCCGCTCCGCCCCCAGTAGGTGTACTCGTCGTTGAGCCAGTTTTTCATCAAAGCGCCGTAGCGCGTCAGCAGCACGGCCTTGCGGATGCCGTCGTTCTCGAAGTACTCCGGCCCCCGGTTCTCGAGCAGGACGAGATCCTCGGAGCTGTCGTGGTGGCCGTTGCGGTCCTCGTAGCTGACCCGCAGGTAGACCGGCTCGCCGGTGCGGCTGCTCGTCTTCTGGAGCTTCAGCAGCACGATGCCGCCCTTGTTCTGCCCGCCCTCGCTCCTGGAGGGGAAGAGGGTATTGATGGTCATCAGGTTGCCGGTCGCCGCGTCGGCCTGGGGGCTCCCGAAGACCTTCTCGATGCGCCAGTCGTTCGACTGGAAGTCCATCCGCAGGTCGAACACGAGCGGCGTCACCATGAAGTCGAACTCGTCCCGGATGCGGTCGCGGAACTCCCGCGGCGAGTGTATGGAGTAGTAGTTGGCGCCCCTCACCTTGGAGACGGCCTCGATGAGCTGGCTGTTGAAGTCCACCCCCACCCCGATGAAGGTGGTATAGATGCGGCTGGCGGCGTTGTTCTGCACGTAGCCGAGCATACCGCCGACGCTCAGGTCGCCGGTGTTCGGCTGGGCGTCCGTTATCACGATCATGCGGTTCTCGTACTCGTAGGTGTCCGGCGACCAGGCGTAGCGGAACTCGTCGGTACCCCGCAGCACGCCGGCGGAGAGGTTGGTACCGCCCCCGGGACCGATGTTCAAAACCCGGTTGCGGACCTGGTCCATGTTGACGTCCCGCACCCGGCCCATGTGCTGGAAGACGGAGGCGCCGCTGTTGAAGGTGACGATGGAGAACACGTCGTCGCCGTCCAGCTGATCGAGGATGCTCACTACGGCGGACGCGGCGCTCTGCATCTTGGTGCTCAACATCACGCCTTCGTCCTCGTAGGCGTCCCGCAGCACGCCGTTGCCGTCGTAGTAGTAGCGGGTGTACTGCTCGCCCATGGAGCCCGAAACATCCAATACGATGACCAGATTGAGCTTTTTACGCGCGAAGTCCGCCTCCGTCATGCCGGAGTTGAGGCCGACCGCCATGTAATACTCCGTCTGCCCGGAGAGCGGGTCGCGGGTCACGGCGTAGGTATAGGACGGCGCATAGAGCTTGCGGGTCGTGCCGGTGAAGCCGGTATCGAAATAGTAGTCATAGAAGAGCCCCTCGTAGGTGATGTCGGTCGGCAGGGGCAGGTAGCCGTTCTCGATGTTCACGCGGAAATTCTCGACGTCCTTGGCGCCGCCGGCGGCCAGTCCGATGGTCGGCAGCGGCTGGCCCGGGGCGGAAGTGGCCGTCGCGGTGGCGGTGGTAGCAGGCATGGTCGTCGCCGACGGCTGGGTGTAGGTGAAGGTGGTGGGAGGCGCCGGCTGGGTACCGGTCGGCTGGGGCATGGTGGTGTAGGTCGGCGATGACGT
>CAZOMF010000049.1:0-7445 GCA_964580635.1 uncultured Dehalococcoidaceae bacterium | reverse complement strand
GATGACGTCGTGGCGACGCCCCCGCACCCGGTCAGGACCAAAATAGCGGTCAGGACAAGCAGGAACCCTGTGATGAGCAGCTTCTTCATGGTTCTCCTCCTCGGCGGTTTTCCCCGGCGGTAACCTTTCCAGCCCGTGGTACTCATGTATACGAGGCCCGGGAAAAAGTATTACAGCCTTTCCTGAAAAAACCGCCCGGAGGTGTCCCTCCTACCGGGTGGGAAGAATTTCGAACGGCGCCGGCGTCTGCAGCGGCAGCGGCACCGGCTGGTCACCGTAGTTGAGGTCTTCCAGCTCTATATAGTAGCTGCCGGTCACCGGCTGGCCGTTAAAGTCCCGCTGGTCCCAAGTCAGCTCGAAACTCACCTGTTTGGCTGTCCCGAGCGTCACGCTCCGGTCACCGGCGGCGAAGGTGTAGACCGGCTCGCGGGTGACGGCGGACAGGACGCTGACGATGGGGGGCATATCGTTCAGCACGACGGCGGTGGGGCCGGTGTTGGCCAAAGTGACCGTGATGGCGACGGGTTCGCCGGGGGCGTAGGTGCCCCTGTCCGTCGAGGCCCCGGCTTCCAGCGAGACGACCACTCCACCCGGCTGGGTCGCGGTGGTGGTGGCTGTCGTCGTGGGCGTGGCGGTAGCCGTGGTGGTCATGGTAGCCGTCGGGGACGAGGTAGCCGTGGTGGTGGGCGTCACGGTCGGCGACGGCGCCTGGGTCGGGAACACGCCGGCCCGCCACAGGAGGGCGGCCAGTATAACCACGAACACGACGGTCACGACGGCCGGCCAGACCGGCTGGCGCCGCAGCCGCTCCCAGAAACCGGTCCTGGCGGCCCTGGCCGCCTCCCGCTGACGCAGCTGCTCCAGCAGGCGGGCCTGGAGGAGCCTGGCGAAGGCCTCGTCCGGGGCCGGGCGCAGCGCGGCCATCTCCCGGGCGAACTCAAAGCTCTCGCGGAGCTCCGGATCCGCGTCCGGGCCGAGCGTCACCGTCTCGCCGGCCAGCAGCCGGTCGAGCGCCTCGCTGAACCGCCGTTCCGGCCGTTCCCTTTTAGCCATCCTGCAACCCCGCGTACTCCGCCCGAAGTTTCCGCACCGCCCGGTAGAGGATGACGCCCACGTTCGAATCGCTCAGTCCCACGACCCCCGCTATCTGGCGATTATTCATCTCGCCGCCGAACTTCAGCTCGACGATCTCCCGCTCGCGGTCAGACAGCTTGGCGAGGCACCGCCGCAGCATCAAAGAGGTTTCCTTCTCCAGTACCGCCTGCTCCGGCGTGCCGTCCGCCGGCGGGTCCTCGGCCATGTCCTCGAGCGTCACGGTCGCGCGCCGGCTGTTCACCCGGAAGTGGTCGATGAGCGTGTTCCGGGCGATGCGGAATATCCAGGTGGAGAAGGCCGCCTTGTTTTCGTCATAGCTCTTGAATTTCGTCAGCGCTTTCTCGAACACCGCGGAGGTGAGGTCTTCGGCGAGATGGGTATCCGCTATCTTGTAGCTGATATACCGGAACACCTTCGGGAGGTACACCCGGTAGAACTCCGTGAAGGCATCCGCCGTGCTCCGCACGACCTTGTCCGGGACCATACTCAGCAACAGGTTGATGAAGAACACCCTCGCTCCTCGTTGCCTTCTCTTAGTTATACGCCGGCCGGGGCGGAGTATTACACTGCGGGGCGACCGCCGTCGCCAAAGTATAGGCCGAACGAAGGCGTCGGGACAACCCGAACCACGGGAGAGAGATAATTGGGAAAGAAGAAGCCGCTAAGTGTTTCCGGGCGGGCCCACCGGCGGCGGGGTGCGGGTCTTGAGGCGCCGGCGGGTGAGGCCCCGGTAGAGGTACTCGACGAGGACGACCCCGCCCAAAACGACGAGCGTCCCGATAAAGGCGACGCGCTGGTGCTGCCACTGGTAGTAGAGCAGCCCGATGAAGACCGCGATGAGGATAATGCCATTAACGACGATGAGCGGCCGGCTGCCACCGACGCTCCGCGCCAGGCGGTAATGAGAGAACACGACGAACAGGTAGATAATGGTAAAAATGGAGCTGATGATGGAGGCGATGGCCGCCAGGGGCAACGTCAGGACGAACACCATGCTGAGGACGGCGGTGATATAGAGGCCCTCCTGCGAGCCGTGCCACATCTTGCGCTCGAAGATCTCCGGCAGCTCGCCGTCCTTGGCGAGCGAGTAGGCCACGTTGGCCCCGGCGTACAGGGTGGCGTTGATGGCCGACGACACGGAAAAGAGCGCGCCGATGGAGATCAGGATAAACCCGAAGCTGCCGAGGAACGGCCGCGCCGCCTCCGCCAGGGCGTTGTCCCTGGCCTGGACGAGCGCCGGAATGGAAAGATTGCCGATGGCCGCCAGCGACACCGCGATGTAGACCACCATCACCACAGCGATGCTGATGAACATGGCCTTGGGCACCGTCTTCTCCGGGTCCTTGATGTTCTCGGAAGCGTTGGTGACGAGGCCGAAGCCCATGTAGGAGAGGAAGAATATCACGGCGGCCGAGATCATCCCCTGCACCGCCGTACCGCCGACGGCCGGGCCGATATTGCCGGGTTTCAGGGTCAGGAAGCCCAGGACGATGAAGACCCCCAATATGGTCAGCTTGACCGCGACGATGTAGACCTCCGTCTTGCCGACGGTGCTGCTGCCGAGGTAACTGAGGAAGGTGAAGACCGTTATCAGGGCTACTTCGGTGACGCCCATGGCCAGGGGCGTGGCGCCGAGATGGAACAGGGGCAGGAAATAGCCGCTGAAACCCTTGGCGAAGAGGGAGATGGAGACCACGTAGCTCAGCCACAGCAGTATGGAGAGGGCGCCGGTGAGGACGTTATCGCCGATGCCGTGGAGGATGTACTCGATAGGGCCGGCGTTGGAGACGATCTTCGCGCTCAACTTGGCGTAGGAATACGCCACGATCAGCGCGAACACCCCGGACAGGACGAAGGCCTCCGGCAGGTCCTTGCCGGCAATCTGCGCCCCGAGGCCGAAGATAGAGAAAATGCTGGCGCCGATCATCGTGCCGACGGCGATGGCGACGGCGGCCCAGAGGCCTATCTTTTTGGTATCGGCCGGTGATTTGCTCATCAAAACAGGCGATCCGGCGATGCAGTAGCTAAGAAAAGTATACGCCCGGCCGCGGGGTATCCACAAGCCGGGACCATTAGAGTCCGTGGGCGTAATACATTGTCACCAGTTGTCCGTTTAGCGTAAATGATGAGGCCTTTTTGAATATGCCGGTCATTACCGTGAAGCTTATCCCATACTTGACGCAGAAGCGGGAATTCAGCTTGGCCTATGTCAGGCCCCGCCGAGCCACGATCAGAGGATGCCGCCTCGCGTTTGCCGCGGCAAGCCTTCTTCAGCTTCACGACGAGTTTGCCTGTCGCCTATGAACGGCCCTCGAGGAACGCCCTGTCCTCATCCCCATAGTACGTCCACACGTTCCGGGACATCAGGCAGATATCGTTCCCGGCAAGGTTTTCAAGTATCCTGAGCCTCAGCCGGCGGGCCGGCACGTTATCCTCATCGACCTTCAATATCAGGTCCAGGGTCTCCAGCGCCAGCTGCAGCCGGCCGTTCTCAAACAGATCGGTCGCCTTCTGTAAAATGGCATCATCGTTGCCGATCAGCTCCCGGGCAACCGAGGCCAGTTCTTTTTTCGGTCCCGGCAGGACGCTGGAAGGGGAAAAATCGAAGTATCCGCAATAGCGTTTCCAGATGTTATAGATGGCGAATTCCCTCCGCGAGTATATCTGCCGGAGGTTCGGGCTGTTTTCCAGGTGGGGCGGGAGCTTGATTTCTTCCGTCATCTGTTCCAGGTTCCTGCCGCGGTTGGCCGCGTCTATCACGGCATCTTCGAGATACCGCAGCAGCTCGATGGTTTCCCTGAAATGGGCATTGATCTCCCCGTTATCGGTCAGGACGACGTCGCCGCCGATGGCGAGGTCTGGAGTTAACGCGAGCACTCGCTCCAAGGTGTCCGCCCACTCCCGGGCGTACCGCATCACCTTAAAGGGGTTGCCCAGGTTGGGGAACGATGCTTCCAGCAGGTCGCCGCAAAACACCGTCTTCAGTTCCGGTACCCAGACCAAGGTGCCGTCGTCGCTTTCTCCCTTGCCGTGAAACAGGTTGAAGGTGAGACCGCCGAGCTTGAAGCTGTAGTCGTCCCGATAGGTAATCGTCGGATAGACGAAGGCGGCCTTCCTAATGGGCAGGGTCTGTCGTATCTGGATCTCCATGATGTGGCGGAAGTAGGGGGCCATTCGCTGGTAGCGGTCGAACCGCGGCACCACGTTCTCGTGACCAATCACTTCCGGATGCTGGTCCATGAACGCCGGGGCGCCTTCGGTGTGGTCGAAGTGCCCGTGGGTGTAAATGATATACTTGACCGGTTTGTCCGTTTCCCGGGCAATTTCCTCTTTCACCAGAGGGGCAACGGTCCCCGTACCCGTGTCCACGATCACGACACCCTCGTCCGTGACCACCCAACTGGTATAGGCGTAGTGGGACTCCTGGAACAGGTTGCACTGCACCGTTCGTATCGAATCGTCGAGCCGGTGCACCTCCAGTTTGTCGGGAGCAACCGGAATTCCCTTTTTTCTCTCCAGCATTTTTCACTCCTATCGCCGGCCACAGGATTTCGACCAGAGTCTACCATATTCAAGACACGTTCTCTATATAGCGCAATTCATAGAGAGTAGAGTTCGGGACCGTTATATGCAGGCACACGCGAGGCGTGACAAGGGAAAAAGGGAGACCGGCAGGACCGGCAGCTAGGTTTCGTCCGTCTCTCTGGCAGAGGAAGGCGCCTCGCGCCTGCCGCGGCAGGCCTTCTTGAGGTCGACGATGAGGCTGCCGACGAAGTCCACCCCGAGCCGCCGCGGGAAGCGCAGGGAATCTATCTTCTTGGCGTCCCGCGCCACCTCCAGCAATTCTTCCCGCCCGATGATGTTGTGGCTCGGCATGTTACAGCGCCTGGCGTACTTCTCCCGGACGTCGAAGAGGTTCTTGAAGACGGCCTTCTCTTCGTCGGTAAGATGGGAGTAGCCCTTCACCTTGCGGTAGCGGTCGGCCGGGTCCCGGGTGTAGTCCCGTGTCTGGATATGCATGTTCTTGACGAAGAAGGCGTCCATGAGGCGGTTATCGAGCAGGCGCTGCATGATGGCGTCCTTCAGCCGGTGCAGGTAGAGGACGTCCCCGAGGGCGTACTCGATGGCCTCGGGCGTGAGCGGGCGCCGCAGCCAGTTCTGCTTCTGGAACTTGGACTTCTTTTCCAGCGTTACGCCGAGCTCCGCCCCGATGACGGAGTGGAGGTCGCGCTTCTCGTAGGCGAGCAGGTCCACCGCCGGCCGCAGGTCGAGCACCGGCCTGACCTCCATTTTGTAGGCGTTCTTGAGGAGCGGGAGGTCCGACGAGACGTCATAGATTATCTTGAGGATACCGGGGTTCTCGAAGAGGCCGCGAAGCGGCTCGACGCCGGTCTCCAGGGGGTCGATGAGCACGGCGTTATCGCCGTCGTAGATCTGGACGAGGCAGAGCGACTCGCCGTAGACGTGGCGGTTGAGCTCGGCTTCGATATCGAGGGCGATGACCGCGTTCTTCCGGTCCTCGAACGTTTTCACGTAGGCCCGGAGCGCTTTTTTCGTCGTAATGTACGTGTAGTCCATGCGGTCTCTATAGTTATACTCGAACCGGGCCTCCGGGTTCAACTCCCGCTTCGATGACGAGGTCCGGCCCGGCGCGATAGGTCCGCTCGAAGCGCAGGCCGACCGCCCGGGCTACCTCCCGGATGCCGAGGTCTCCCACCGTCTCCGTCCCCTTCCCGATGACCTTCGGGGCGATGAAGGCGATAATACCATCGGCGAGGCCCTGCTTCAGGAAGGACGTCAGGACGGCCGCGCCGCCTTCCACCAGCAGCGAGGTGACGTACCGCTCGCCGAGGGCGGCCAGCAGCGCATTGAGGTCGAGGCGGCCCTGCCCGTCGACCGGTACCGCCAGCACCTCGACACCGCGCTCTTTCAATGCGGCGGCTTTCTTCGGGTCAGCCCCCGGCGCCGTCACGACGAGGGTCTTCGCCCGGTCCTGCTCACCGAGCAGCCTGGCGTCCAAGGGGACACGCAGGCGGGAATCCAGCACGACGCGGAGCGGGTCCCTGCCGCGCACCAGGCGCACGGTCAACTCCGGGTCGTCCGCGAGGACGGTACCGATGCCGGCCAGGATGGCATCGTGGCGGGCGCGGAGCCGGTGGGCCAGCTTGCGGCTCTCCGGCGAGCTTATCCAGCGGGCGTTGCCGGTGGCCGTGGCGATGCGGCCGTCCAGGCTCTCGGCGAATTTAAGGATCACCCATGGCAGGCCGGTGGAGCGGTGCTTGATGTACGACCGGTTGAGGGCGCGGCACTCGTCTTCCAGGACACCCACCGTTACAGGGATGCCGGCGGCTTGCAGTTTCCCGATGCCCCGGCCGCGCACGTGGCTGTCCGGGTCCTCCATGCCGACGACCACCCGCCCCAGCCTGCGAGCGACGAGCGCGTCCGCGCAGGGAGGTGTGCGGCCGTAGTGGGAGCAGGGTTCGAGGGTGACGTACATAGTGGCGCCGGCGATGTCTTCGGCGGCGTGTTTGAGGGCATCGATCTCGGCGTGATCGAGACCGGCGGCGTGGTGGTAGCCCTCGGCGATGATATTCCCGTCCCGGATGATGACGGCACCCACCATGGGATTGGGGCTGGTGCGCCCGAGCCCGCGCCGGGCCAAAGACAGGGCGCGCCGCATGAAGCGTTCGTCGGCAGTCGGATGGTCCACCATAATAATGGTAGTATAACGTACCGAGGGGCGGTTTACCACGCCTGAGCGGTTGCCAACCGGGGCGGCATTTGCTAGAATGGGGAACTGGAAGACCCCGCACGACAGGCGCCGTTAGCTCAGTTGGTAGAGCAGCTGACTTTTAATCAGCGGGTCGCAGGTTCGAGCCCTGCACGGCGTACCACCCATTCGAGCGCGAAGACCTCCAATCCTCCGTTAGCAGACCTGTTAGCACGGTTCCTCCAGTCAAGACGCCAGGGGACCTCACCCCGCACTCTGGAGTTCTACTCCGCACTATTGAGACGCTTCATAGAATCAGCTGCTCTCACGTCTGAATCGATCAATCATTTCCTATCTACTCTCACTTGCGCTAACGGGAAGAACGCTTACTATCGAGCGATTAGGGCATTCTGTAACTGGCTCTATAAACAAGACCTCATACACGATAACCCAATCACGAAGGTCGATGCGCCAAAGATCAAGAAGGTGATATTACCGTCGTTGACGCCTGCACAGGTGGAGTATCTCATAGCGAGAGCATCGTGTGTGCGTGATAAAGCCATCATATCCTTATTCGCCGATAGTGGTATCCGCCTGAAGGAACTACTCAACGTCAGGTGCTCACATGTGGATTGGGAGA
>CAZOMF010000048.1:0-12868 GCA_964580635.1 uncultured Dehalococcoidaceae bacterium | reverse complement strand
GTGGACGAGAAAGAGCAGATTCGCAGGGCCTACTACATCGAGGGCAAGAGCATCAGGCAGATCGCCCGGGAGCGCCGGCACGACCGGCGGACGGTCCGGGCGGCGATCCGGGACGCCAGCCCCACCCGCTACACACTTTCACAGCCACGCCAGCGGCCGGTGCTGGGTCCCTTCGTCGGCATCATCGACGAGTGGCTCGCCGGGGACGAGTACAGCCCGCCCAAACAGCGCCATACCGCCCGCCGTGTCTACCACCGGCTCGTTGAGGAAAGAGGCTACACCGGCGGCGAGTCCACCGTCCGGGACTACGTCCGACGGCACCGTGGCCGGCCCCGCCCGGTCTTCATCCCGCTGTCCTACGAGCCCGGCGTGGACGCCCAGGCCGACTTCGGAGAAGCCTGGGTGATCATGAAGGGCCGTCCCGTGAAGGTCCAGGTCTTCACCGCCCGGCTCTGCTACTCCAAGATACCGTTTGTGGTGGCATCCCCCAACCAGCAGTCCGAAGCCCTCTTCGAGGGACATGGAAAGGCTTTCGATTTCTTCGGCGGCGTGCCGCACACCGTCTGGTACGACCGGATGTCACAGGCGGTCAAGAAGGCCCTGCCGGGACGCCGTCCCGAGGAGCAGGAAGCCTTTGTCGCCTTCCGGAGCCACCACCTCTTCGAGAGTCGCTTCTGCAACCCGCGGGAAGCCCACGAGAAAGGCCTGGTGGAAAACCTGGTCGGCTACGCCCGCCGCAACTACATGGTCCCCATCCCCCGGGTGGAGTCCTTCGGAGAGCTCAACAGCCTGCTTGAAAAGAGGTGTCTGGCGGAAGCCCGGCGGCGGCTCCGCGGCGAGCCGGATACCATCGGAGCCATGTGGGAACGGGAGAAGCCGAAGCTCCTGCCGCTGCCGGCGCACCCCTATCCTTGCTGCCGCACCGTGCCGGTCCGTCCCAACCGCTTCAGCATGGTGACCTTCCAGACCAACCGCTACAGCGTGCCGGTGACCTGTGACGCCAGGTCGCTGCTCCTGCGGGCCTTTGTGGACCGGGTGGAGATCAGCGACGGCACCAGGGTGGTGGCCGCCCACGAGCGGTGCTACGAGCGGGAGAAGGACGTGCTCGATGTCTTCCACTACCTGCCGCTGCTGAAACAGCGTCCCGGGGCTTTCGACCATGCTCGGCCGCTGAAGATGTGGACCCGTCCGCCGGTCCTGGACTGCTACCTCGCCTGCCTGCGGGAGCGGCTGCCGCACCGGGCGGCGACGCTGGAATTTCTCAAGGTCATGGAGCTGTGCCTCGATCACTCCCTGACCGAGGTGGCGGCGGCGGTGGAAAAGGCGATTGGCTCCGGCAGCATGGGCGCCGGCACGGTGGCCTACCTGCTGCGGGCTGACCGGACGCCACAACAGCCGGTGCCGGCGCTGGTCACGGCGCCGGCCTGTCCGCGGGTGCAGGACCGCGACCTCGGCCAGTACGACCGTTTTATCAGGAGAGAGCCATGCCCAAGGACATGATCATCCAGCACCAGCTGAAACGCCTCCGGCTGCCCACCATCGGGCGCCAGTACCAGAAGCTGGCCCAGGAGGCCGCCCGGGACAACCGTCCCTACGAGCACTACCTGCTGAGCCTCCTCGAAGCCGAGGTCGCCCAGCGGGAGGAGAATACCAGGAAACGTCTCATCGCCCAGGCCCGCTTCCCCTACCTCAGGACCCTGGACCAATTCGACTTCTCCCTCATCCCTTCCGTCAACAAGACCGGCGTGCTCGAACTGGCCAAGGGAGACTACTTGGCGAAACACGAAAACGCCGTCCTGATCGGCAACATGGGCACCGGCAAGACCCACACCGCCGTGGCCCTCGGCGTCCTGGCCTGCCAGCTGGGCAAGAGGGTCCGCTTCTACACCGCCACCGGCCTGGCCAGCGAGCTCCTGGAGGCTCAGGACCAGCACGCCCTGGGCAAACGCCTCGCCCAGCTCGCCCGGCTGGACCTGCTCATCGTGGACGAGGTGGGCTTCGTGCCGTTTACCCCGGAAGGAGCGCGGCTGCTCTTCCAGGCCTTTTCCGAGCGCTACCTGAGAGGAAGCCTCCTCGTCACCTCGAACCTGGAATTTAGCCGCTGGCTGGAGGTCTTCGGGGACGAGCGGCTGACCGGGGCTCTCCTCGACCGCCTGACCCACCACTGCCACGTGCTCGAATTCAACGGGGACAGCTATCGCTTCAAGGAGAGCCTGCGGGAGCAGGCGGCGAAGTGACGGTCACAGCCGCTTGAGGCGCCGGTCCACCTTTTCTACGTCGAAGGCATCCGGGTCATATTTACCGCCCACCCATTCCAGCAGCATCTCGTGGTCCTCGTGCTCCGGGTCGGAGAGGGCAATCAACAGATCGTAGTAACCGCTGACACCGCCGCAGTCCTCCGGCGGGCAGGCCCGGGCACCGGCCACGCAGGCGATCCTTTCGCCCTCGGCTCCCTCCACGGTGTCCAGCAGGGTGATGTCGTGCCGCCAGCTGTCGCCGAGGTCGTACTCGTAGAGGAAGGACTTCCGGCCCTTAGCAAATGCATCCTCGAGTCTCATCCCGCTGTAGTCGTGTACCTCGAAGTCCCAATTGAAATCGCCCTCGCCGTACTCCTTGTCGCCGATCTTGAAGACGTGAAGGTGGGAATTGGTCCAGCCCATGGCTTTCTGGAGGATCTTGTGTAGCCTCGCCATGCTGGTTTGCGGGCGCACCCTGAGCTGCCGCCAGATCGGCGGCTCGATCTCCTGCAGCTGGACTCTGATCTCATATAAGAGCATGGCACCCTCCCCGGCCTGGGTCTGGTGCCATTCTACATTACCTTGAAGACCCCCGAAAAGGCGGGTGTCGATCAGACCGTCACAGTGGGTGCCTTTTCACTTGACATTTACAGTTGTTTCGACTTGTGTGCGGGGCTATCTGCAACCGCACTAGATTCCGAAAATGGCTATTCTGGGCAGGCGAGGCTATAGACTGCGACTCTCTTAAACACATGGAAACCCGGCGTTAAACATGAACGAACAAATATCCATGTTAGGAAAATGGTGACAAATAAGTAACTGAATCATCGATATTTGTAGCTGAAAACAAGATTTATTGTATAAGCCATTGCCAGGGGACGGTCACCTTCCCGGCCAGCTTCATGCTCGTCGGCGCCATGAACCCGTGCCCCTGCGGCTACTTCGGGGACGCCTACCGCGCCTGCACCTGTCCGCCGGGGGTGGTGTCCCGGTACCAGCGGCGTATCAGCGGGCCGTTCCTCGACCGGGTGGACATATTCGTGGAGGTGCCGCACATCGAGTACGAGAAGCTGACCGACGAGCGACTGGGGGAGCCCTCGGAGTCCGTTCAGTCGCGTGTGACCGCCGCCCGGGAACGCCAGCAGCGCCGCTTCGCCGGCGGACGCTTGACCGC
This sequence comes from uncultured Dehalococcoidaceae bacterium, assembly GCA_964580635.1. Taxonomy (GTDB): domain Bacteria; phylum Chloroflexota; class Dehalococcoidia; order Dehalococcoidales; family RBG-16-60-22; genus DAOUEG01. The sequence goes on along the minus strand of CAZOMF010000048.1, from coordinate 9,457 downwards.
CAACGCCGAGATGACGCCGACGGAGATACGGCAGCACTGCGGCGTGGACGCCGCGGCGCAGGGCCTGCTCCAGACGGCCATGAAGCAGCTCCACCTCTCCGCGCGGGCCTTCCATCGCATCCTCAAGCTGGCGCGCACGATAGCCGACCTGGAAGCCTCCGACGAGATCAAGGCCGCGCACGTCGCCGAGGCGGTGCAGTACCGGCCGAGGAGGCAGGAAGACTGATAATATGGGCATTATACTGGTCCCCATGACGATGGACCACTACGAGGCCGTGACCGCTCTCTGGCGGGCCGCCGAGGGTCTCTGGCAGAGCGATGACAATGAGTATGACAACATGGCCCGCTTTCTTGCCCGCAATCCCGGTCTCAGCCAGGTGTCGCTTGAGGATGGCAAAGTAGTCGGCGCGGTGAAGTGCGGCCATGACGGCCGCCGTGGCTATCTCCACCACCTCGCGGTGCTGCCGGAATACCAGCACCGGGGCATCGGCCGGGCGCTGGTAGCCGCCTGTCTGGCCCGTCTACGTGAGGAAGGAATTACAAAGGTCCGATGCTTCGTGCGGGACGATAACGCGAACGCCCTCGCCTTCTGGCGGCGCGTCGGGTTCATGGAACAAGCGTATGATTACCGCACCATGGAATTTAGCACTGATTCCTGACCCACAGACTTTCACCGCCATCATACTCCTGCGCCCTTTGTATCGCAGTTGACAAAATTGACACTCGCCGCGGCTGCATTGTACAATCCCACCGGACAGACCGGTATGTTTCCCGCACGCCTGTCCGGCCCGCCCCGCAGCCTACATGGGAGAGACGATATCCATGCCGGATTATGAGAAAAATCTCGTCCGCAAACCCGCTTACGAGGTCGGTCCCAGCCCCGCCGATATCCCCAGGCACCGCGGCCACCAGGTGCCATCGATGACCTACATGAGCAACGACCTCGTCCCCGGCAGCAACACCTACATCGAGGTCAGCTGGATCTACGACGTCCCCACTCCCAATCCCTACGTCCGGGAGCACGCCCACAACTACGACGAGATCGTCATGCACCTCGGCTCGGACCCGGAGCACCCGGAGGCGCTCGGCGGGGACATGGAGATAAGCGTCGAGGGCCAGCCGCTCCGCTTCGATACCACCACCGCCCTCTTCCTGCCGAAGGGGACGAAGCACGGCCCGCTCGTCTGGCACAAGGTCACGCGGCCCCACATCGAGATGACCATCATGCTCGGCTGCGGTGATTTCGCCAAGGCCATGCCGGGCCGCAACCCTGGCGGCCGCTAGTCCGCCGCCCGGCCCGGCGCTCATTTTAACACGCACAACGTTGGAGAAAGGAAGAAACACTATGGCAGAATCGAAGTACGGCAAGTACATCTGCACGGAACTGGCGCCCAACATCCCGCTGCCCCCCTACCGCGAGTGGGAACGGGACATGATCGGCGACGGTCTGTGGGAGGGCTACCACCGCGGCCTGGAGCACGTCGTCTGGACGGACCGCAACGTCATGCCCGGCGCGTTCTACTCGGAGATGGTCTGGCAGTGGGGCCAGAACTATCCCGGCATCCGGCCGCGCCCGGTGCTGACCCCGGAGCAGATGGAAGAGGCCAAGAAAAAGCCCGGCGGCAACGGCGTGCCGCCCCACGCCCATCCCTTCCCGGAGCTCCTCTCCTTCTTCGGAACGGACCCGGCACACCCGGAAGACCTCCGCGGCGAAGTAGAGTTCTGGCTCGAGGACGAGAAGTACGTCCTCACCAAGAGCTTCGTCGTCTACATCCCGGCCAACGTCACCCACTGCCCGCTGCGGATCCACCGCATGGACGACTCCTTCTTCCACTACACCATCGGCCCCGGCGGCGAGTACGTCTAGGCAGTTCCGAGCGAAACGAGAGAAGGGAAAATAACGCAATGGCGAACAAATACGAGCATAACTTCGTGTTCCAGGACAAGCCGGGCTACAAATATCCGGCCTACCTGCATCCCAACAAGGACACCACCGTGCGGCTGGCCTACATCGACGAGGAGACCGTGAAGGACGCCGAGTTCGGCTGCGAGAATTTCTGGGTGCTGCCCGGCGGCCCCGCCGAGCAGAAGGTGATGGACGCCAACACCCAGCCGTACGACCGGTTCATCGGCTTCTACGCCTATAACTACGATAACGTACGCGACCTCTGCGCCGAGATGGAAGTTTACATCGGCGGGGAGAAGCACGATATCAAGCGGAGCGGCGCCATGTTCATCCCCGGCGGCCTGGAAGTGGGCCCGCTGACCTTCCGCAATATCACCAAGCCCATCTTCTTCACCATCGAGTTCCCCTGCGGCGAGGGGCTCAACAAGCACTACGACTAGACCCTGCGAACGAAGGCCCCGGCAGAGCCGGGGCCTTTTTCTATCCGTTTCAGGAGGTACATCATGGCGGAGACGAAGTACGGCAAGTACATTATCAGCGATTATGTCAAGCCAACCACCGAGGCCCCGTGGGCCCCGCCGAACCTGGAGGGCGTTGCGCCGGGCAAGGGCGGGCGCGTCTTTTTCCTGGACAACGGCATCATTCCCGGGGCGTTCTACATGGAGTGCGTCTGGGTGATGCCGCGGCCGCCCCTGCCGCCGGCCGCGCCGGGCGAGAAGCGGCCCGGCACCGAGGCCCACACCCACGACTACGACGAGGTCATCGCCTTCATCGGCACCAACCACGACGACCCGTACGACCTCGGCGCGGAGGTGGAGTTCTGGATGGAGGACGAGATGCACATCATCACCCGGACGAGCCTCGTCTTCGTGCCGGCGGGACTGAAGCATTCCCCGCTTATCTTCCGGCGGGTAGACCGGCCGGTGTTCCACTACACCACCGGGCCGGGCAAGATGTACTTCTAGCTCGTCGCTTCCCGCCTCCGGGCCATGGTTTTAGAGGTAAAAACCTGTTTATAAAAACGTGCTGGGACGCGTATAATCTCCTCAGTAGAATATATATTCTATTTTATGGAGAGGCGGACGATGATGAAACTAGGTGTTTCCCTGCGGTTCCCGGGCACGTGCGAGGCGGCCTTCGAGTTCTACCGTAAGGTCTTCGGGGGCGAGCTGCAGATGCTCTAGCGGTACAAGGAGATGCGGGCGCACGGCTTCGAGATAGCGCCGGAGGACGAGGAGAAGGTGGCCTTCGTGATGCTGCCGGTCAGCGAGGGGTTTATATTAGCCGGCGACAATAATATCCAGGCGCCGGAGACCTGCGTCCCGAGCACCAGTGCGATCCTCCTGGCGAGCGTGGATAGCCGCGGAGAAGTGGACCGCATCTACGCGGCGCTCTCCGAGGGCGGCGCGCGGACGTCACCGCCGGCCTACTGCTACTGGGGCGATTACTTCGGGGAGCTCAGAGACAGGTTCGGGGTCCCGTGGTACGTGAGCTGCCACGACCCGCAAGGCTGACCGAGGCTGCCTGCCCAGGAATACCGCCGCCGGGGTACCTCCGCCCCGGGATTCTTCGGTCGCTGTGCTCCCTCAGAATGACAGAAGGCGAAAGCTAGATTCCGGCCTGCGCCGGAATGACGATAAGGACGGAATGATATACAAAAAAGAAAGCGCGGGTTTGACCCCGCGCTTTCGGCGTCTCGCCGGAGAGGGGGCGAGACTAGAAATCCATTTCCTTGAGGTCCTTGGGGATGATGAGCTTCGGTTCGGTGGCGGCCTGGACGTCCTCGGCGGTGATGCCGGGGGCGAGCTCCCTGAGCACCAGGCCCTCCGGCGTGACGGAGATGAAGGCCAGGTCCGTGACGATGGTATCCACCACGCCCTGGGCGGTGAGCGGATAGGTGCACTCCTTGACCAGCTTGTACTGGCCGTCATTGGTGGTATGTATCATGGCCACGATGACCCGCTTGGCGCCCACCGCCAGGTCCATGCTCCCGCCGATGTTACCGATATCGTCCGGCAGGCCGCGGCCGGGGTTGTTCCAGCCGGCCAGGTCGCCCTTCTCGGACACCTGGAGGGCACCGAGTACGGCGGCGTCCATGTAGCCGCCCCGTATCATGGCGAAGGATTCGTTCTCGGAGAAGTAGCAGGAACCGGGCATCTCGGTGACGGGCTGGGCGCTGGCGTTGATGAGGTCCTGCTCCACCTGGTTCTGCTGGGCGAGCGGCCCGGTGTTGAGCATGCCGAGCTCGGCCTGGAGGACGATGTCGCGGCCCTCGATCCAGTCCGAGACGAGCGTCGGGATGCCGATGCCGAGGTTCACATAGGTGCCGTCCTCCAGCTCCTTGGCGATGCGGAGCGCGATAAGCTCGCGGGAGAGGCCCTGGAGTTTCTTTGCGGTTGTCATGGTCGTGTCCTCCGGTCAGTCGATGCTCGGGAAGTAGCTGGGGCGGTCCACCTTGACGACGCGCTGGACGTAGATGCCGGGGACGTGGACGAGGTCCCCGTCGAGCTCGCCCGGCTCGACGATGTTCTCGCAGGCGGCAATGGTGACGCGGGCCGCGGCGGACATCTCCGGGTTGTAGTTGCGGGCGGTCTTGTGGCAGCGCAGGTTGCCCACGCGGTCGCCGAACATGGCGTAGACGAAGGCGTAGTCCGGCTTGAGGGCCGTTTCCAGCAGGTAGTCGCGGTCGCCGAAGCGGCGCTTCTCCTTGCCGGTCTCGACGACGGTGCCGACGCCGGTGGGGGTGTAGAAGGCGGCGATGCCGGCCCCGGCGGCCCGGAGCTTCTCGGTGAAGGTGCCCATCGGGTAGACCTCCATCTCGACCTCGCCGGCGCGGACGGCCATCTCGACGGGGGAATCGGCGCCGCGGGACGCGGAGCGATAGAAGGGGTAGTTGGAGATGGCCTTCTTCACCTGGTTGTTCTTAACGAGCTCGGCGACGGCCTCGTTGCCGGGGCCCATCTGCATGCAGATAATGGTGAGGTCCTTGGCGCCCTGCCGGGCGAGGGCCTCGATAAGGGGAATCGGCGTTCCGGCGGTAAAAAAGCCGGAGATAGCGATGGAGGCGCCGTCCGGAATGTCCGCGACGGCCGCGTCGACGCTGGGATAGAGCTTGTCCACGACGGGTCCTCCTGTGGTCAGTGTTTGGGGCGGATCTCGTAACCGATGCGGTCGAGCGCGTCCTCGATGGCGCGCTGCATCGAGTTGTGGGATACGATGGTTATCTCACCCAGGTGCGGTTCCAGGGCCTTGGCCATGGAGACCTGCATGTCCGCGATGATACACTCGGCGCCGAGCAGGCGGACGGAGCGGATGATGCGGACGATCTGGTTGGCCAGGTCATCGCCTTCGATGGCGGCGGGGAAGTCCAGGATGACGACGCGGGTCTGCTTGCTCTCCACGTGGTGGAGCAGCGTATCCAGCAAAGCGTCGAACCGCTCGGCGTTGACGGAGCCCATGATGAAGGCGGCGGAGATGCCGGGGTAGAGCTCGAAGACGGGGGCGCCGTGGGAGCGCATCCGGGACATGCGGTCTTCCAGTTCATGGAGCCGGGTGGCCGTTTCCACCTCGGCGCCGTGCCACGGGCGGTAGCGGGCGAAGTAGCCCACGCCGCCGATGTACTTGCCGTTGCTGTCGTACAGGTGGGAGGCGGAGACGCGGGTGGGGATAAGCTTGCCGGACTTGGTGCGGGTCTTGGTCTCCAGGTCGTGGATGGTGCCGCCGGCCTCGTAGATCTTCTTGTTGGCGGCGCGGGCGGCGTCCTCGCTCTCGTAGACCTCGACGATGCTCTGGCCGATAAGCTCGTTCATGCTGCGCTCGGTCAGCGTGCAGGCTTCCCGGTTGGCGAACTTGATAGTGCCGTTGGCGTCGATGGCGAGAATAGCATCAGGGCAGCCGTTGAGTAAGGCTTCGAGGTGACCTCCGCGGGGAGCTGCTGTAACAGGTTTGTCCATCATGAACCTCCTATAGTATACCAGATTATACCCGGGAAATCCTACAAAAAACTACTTAGTTTTCTATTTTGTCCGCGTAAATTTTTACCGCCACCCTGGTACTACCCCATATTGTTCCACTCTTTCCGCCGATTGTCAAAGCATGAGGCAACATCGATGGTATAATGGCGCGAGGACCACGAGGAGGCACTTGCATGAAGGTACTGGCGCTCTCATTCAGCCCCCGCCCGGAGGGGAACACCGTGCAGCTGCTGGAGACCGTGCTCGGCGCGGCGGCCGGGGCCGGCGCGGCAACCGAGCTCTGGAAACTGGCCGGCAAGACGGTCCGGCCCTGCGACGGCTGCAACGCATGTTACCGCACCGGGGCCTGCCACATCGAGGACGACATGGAAGGGCTCTACCCGAAACTGCTGGAGGCGGATGCCATCGTCTTCGGGTCACCGGTGTACTTCTACAACATGACCGGACCGGGGAAGACCGTGCTGGACCGGACGTTCGCGCTCAACAAGCCGGCGCGGGACCTGGCCAACAAGGTGGGCGGCGTGGTCTGCGTGGCCGGGAGCCTGGGGCTGGCGGATACGGTGAAGGACCTCTATTTCTACATGGTGACGCGCCAGATGCTGCCGGCGATGTTCGTGGCGGCCTACGCGGGGGCCAGCGGCGACGTCCATGACCTGCCGAAGTGCCGGGCCGCGGCGGCGGACCTGGGCCGCCAGGTAGTGGCGATGGTCGAGCAGGGGTTCCGGTATCCCGAGGACATCCGGCCGCCCCACTACGCCTACGGGACGCATACGAAATGACGCGGGAGGAGGACGATGGAAGCGAAGCGCATCGCGCCGTGCGGTATCAACTGCGGCGTCTGCATGGCGTATCTCAGGACGAAGAACCATTGCCCCGGCTGCCGCGACCTGAAAAGCGACCTGCCCGTTTCCATCAGCCGCTGCGCGGTGAGGAGCTGCGAGACGATCAGGCTGAACTCCTCCGGCCTGTGCTACGAGTGCGAGGCATTTCCGTGCCGGCGGGTGAAGCAGCTCGACAAGCGGTACACGACGAAGTACCACATGAGCATGATAGGGAACCTGCGCACGATACGGGATAAGGGCATGGCGACGTTCCTGGACCGGGAAGCAAACAAGTGGCGCTGCCCGGACTGCGGTGGTACGGTCTCCTGCCACCGCCTCACCTGCGCGGCCTGCGGGGCGATACTGTCCGCGCCGCCGGGCGAAAATCAGGCCGCAACCTGATGACTACGGCCGTTTCCTCTGGTATACTTAACAGGTACCCTATTTCTACGTGGAAGTGACCGCAGTATGGACAAGAAGATCAACGTCGGCGTGCTCGGGGCCACCGGGATGGTGGGCCAGAACTTCATCCGGCTGCTGGACGGCCACCCGTGGTTCGAGGTGACCTACCTGGCGGCCTCACCGAACTCGGCGGGCAAGACCTACGCCGAGGCGGTGGCCGGGCGCTGGCACATGACCACGGGTATCCCGGCCCGCGTCCGGGACCTCGCCGTGCACGATGCCGCCGCCATTGACGAGGCGGTCGGGCAGTGCCGCATCGTCTTCTCCGCCGTGCAGATGGACAAGCAGGGCATCCTGGCGACCGAGGAGGCCTACGCGGCGCGCGGCTTCGCGGTGGTGTCCAACAACTCCGCTCACCGGATGACCCCGGACGTGCCGATGCTGGCGCCGGAGATCAATCACGCGCACCTCGATATTATCCCGCAGCAGCGGAAGCAGCGCGGCTGGGACAAGGGCTGCCTGGTGGTGAAGCCGAACTGCTCCATCCAGAGCTACATGCTGCCGCTCCACGCCATCCTCAAGGCGGGCTACGTGGTGGACCGGATCATACTCTCCACGCTGCAGGCGGTGTCCGGGGCGGGCTATCCCGGCCCGGCATCCATCGACCTCATCGACAACGTCCTGCCGAACCTGGCCGGCGAGGAGGACAAGTCCGAGACGGAGCCGCTGAAGATCCTGGGGAAGGTGGAAGGCGGGAAGATAGTCCCGATGGAGGGACTGAAGATATCCGCCCACTGCAACCGGGTGCCGGTCTCCGACGGCCACACCGCCTGCGTGAGCCTGGGGTTCGCCGGGAAGAAACCGGCGGCGGACGAGATCATCCGTGCCTGGCGGGAGTTCTCCTCCGTGCCGCAGGAGCTCGGACTGCCCTCGGCGCCGGTGCCGCCCATCATCTACCGGGACGAGCCGGACCGCCCCCAGCCGCGGACGGACCGGGACGCCGGCAACGGCATGGCCGTCACGGTGGGGCGGCTGCGGCCGTGCAACGTGTTCGATTACCGCTTCGTGGGGCTGCACCACAACACGGTGCGCGGCGCGGCCGGCGGGAGCATTTTGGCCGCCGAGCTGCTCGTCGCCAAAGGGTATCTGGACTAACCTGGGTTTTTCCGCTATTGATAACCAGTGGGGCGATCGCCTGCGGCGAGCGCCCCATGCATTTACCGCACAAAAATATCCGGGTAATCAGTGACGAATGAAAAAGAAAATGAAGAATACTTGAGAGGAAAATGGCTCCCGAGGTTGGATTCGAACCAACGGCCAAGCGGTTAACAGCCGCCCGCTCTACCACTGAGCTACTCGGGAGTGTGACGGAAAACAGTCCGTTTTATTATCTCCGATAAGTCCATTATTCGTCAAGCCCGCGCCGCGACTACCGCCGCAACCGTAAAGCTGGTATACTGAGAAGAGATACCTTTCACCGGAGAGATCATTGCCGCTCAGCGACCGAGACTATATGAGGCCCAACCGGCCTCAACGACAGCCGCACCGCACGTTCCAGGCGCCCTCCATCGGGTTGAACTCCCTGCTCGTCATCATCGCCATCAACGTGGTGTTCTACCTGGCCACGCTGGTCGCGCCCACCGGTCATTACCCGTGGGGTCCCTATGTTCCCCAGGCCTTCGACAAGATAACCTACTACCTGGGGCTCATCCCGTACTACCTGTCCTCGCGGCCGTGGACGGTGGTGACGGCCATGTTCATCCACGCCAACTTCCTCCACATCCTGTTCAACATGATCGCGCTCTTCTTCTTCGGGCGGGCGCTCCGGTTCTTCGTGGGTGACAACCGGTTCCTGTTCGTGTACTTCCTGGGCGGCATCATCGGCAACCTGCTGTTCGTCGGGCTGAACATGAACGCGCTGACGATGGTCATCGGGGCGTCCGGGGCCATCTACGCGGTGGCCGGGGCACTCGTCGTCATCCGCCCCCGGATGCAGATACTGTTCTGGGGCATCATCCCCATGCCCATGTGGCTGTTCACGGTGGTGTTCCTCGGCATCCTGGCGCTGCCGGGCGTGGCGCCGGCGAACATCGCCTGGCAGGCGCACCTCGGCGGGCTGGCGACCGGCCTGGCGGTGGGGTATTTCTACCGGCGGCGGCTGCGCCTGTTCGTCATTTAAAAACGGGGCCGGCGGGGGGCCGCGTTCAGCTTGACTTTTAAAGCGGCCGTTCGTATAATACCAAAGTTGCCCTTTTTTCCCTTTTTATAATCCAGGCCAATGCCCGAGTGGCGCAATGGTAGCGCAATCGACTTGTAATCGATAGGTTGACGGGTTCGAATCCCTCCTCGGGCTT
>CAZOMF010000047.1:0-13253 GCA_964580635.1 uncultured Dehalococcoidaceae bacterium | reverse complement strand
CCCATCTTCCCCTACGTCAGCCTGAAGTGGCCGGACGGCTACACCGCCCTGCTGGAGAAGGTCCGCACCGCGCCAACGATTGACCAGATGCACCAGGCCACGCAGCAGCTCATGACCTTCGTGAGCAACAGCGCCTGCGTCATCCCCATCCACGATACCTTCAACATCTTCATCACGGAGAAGTACGTTCACACCATGAAGAACCAGGACCACTTCATGGTCTGGCACACCTACCTGGACTGGATGGACAAATAGGCCCTCCTTGCACTTGATATAGGCCGGTGACCCGTCGGAAGCGTCGTGTCGGGGCGGGTCACCGGCCGACCACATGCCGTGTCCGGCCGATGATGCAGCCGGGAAACCCAGAGTCTGACGCCCGAGGTGGAAATTGACCGTATACATTGTGAGACGCCTCATATGGGCACTCATCCTCATCATCCTCCTGACGATGCTCGTGTTCTTCGCCATGCGTCTCCTGCCCGGAGACCCCATCCTGATCTACGTGTCCTCCACCTCAGCCTATTCCTCGATGTCACCGGAAGCCATCGCGCAGCTCAAGGCCGAATACAACCTGGACAAGCCGCTGTACGTACAGTACGCGCTCTGGGTGGGAGGTGTCTTTCAAGGCGACCTGGGACACTCCATCACCCACCACGAGGACGTGGGGAACCTGATCGCCAAGCGCCTGCCTATTACCTTCCACATCGGTTTCCTCGCCTTCATCGTGGCCACGATATTCGGGACGGCCTCCGGGCTGCTGGCCGGGCTCCGCCGCGGCAAAATCGCCGACCAGATCGTGACGCCGCTGGCCTACGTGGGCATCACCATCCCCATCTTCTGGCTGGGCATACTGCTCATCTACATCTTCGGTCTCAAGCTGCACTGGCTGCCCATCGGCAACTACACCTCGCCGTTCGAGGACTTCTGGCTGAACACCCGGCAGCTCGTCATGCCGGTCATCTGCGAGGCCGTCACCGGCATCGCCTCGCTCTCCCGGCAGATGCGCTCCAGCGTCCTCGAGGTGGTCCAGCAGGACTACGTCCGCACCGCCTGGTCCAAGGGCCTCACCGAACGGGTCATCGTGATGAAACACATGCTCAAGAACAGCCTTATCCCGGTCATCACGCTGATGGGGTTCGCCATCGGCCTCATCTTCGGCGGCTCGGTCTTCATCGAGACCGTCTTCAACATACCGGGCATGGGCCGGCTGCTGGTGAACGGCATCTTCGCGCAGGACTACGTGGTGGTGCAGGCCTGCACCCTCATCTTCGGCGGCATCGTGCTCATCGTCAACCTGCTGGTTGATGTCTCGTACGGCTGGCTCGATCCGAGGATACGCTATGACTAGCATCGGAACGACCATGAACGACAACCAGGGTCCGTCCGGCTTCCAAGAAGCGCCGCCCCGCGTCGACGAGTGGCACCGGTTCTTCCGCGTGTTCTTCCAGCGCAAGATGGTCATCTTCGGGCTGTTCGTGCTGGTGCTCCTCATCGTCGTGGCTATCTTCGCACCGTGGGTAGCCCCGTACGACCCCTACAAGCGCGACCTCTACGACGTCCTGGCGCAGCCGAGCGCCCAACACTGGCTGGGCACCGACGCCATCGGCCGGGATACGCTGAGCCGCCTCATCTTCGGCTCCCGCACCGCTATCCTCGTCGGGTTCGCCACCGCCGGCTTTTCGTCCATCGTCGGCATGACGCTCGGCCTTATCGCCGGGTACCGGGGCGGCCTCATCAACATGGTTATCATGCGGTTCATGGACCTGCTCATGACCTTCCCGATGATAATCCTGGCGCTGTTCATCGCGGCTATTTTGGGGGGCGGCATTCAAAATGTCATCATCGCCCTCGGCATCGGGGCGCTGCCGGGCTACGCGCGTGTGATGCACGGCCTGGCGCTGAGCATCAAGGAGAACGACTACATTCTCGCCGAGCGTTCCCTCGGCGCCAGTCCCTGGCGCTCGATGTTCCGGCACATCATGCCCAACGCCGCCCCGCCGATGATCGTCCTCATCACGCTCCAGATAGGCTCGCTCATCCTGGCGGAGGCCGGTCTCAGCTTTCTGGGAATCGGCATCAAGCCGCCGGGCGCCGCCTGGGGCAGCATGGTAAACGACGGCTACCGCTACCTGAATACCAACCCCTGGCTCTCCTTCTCGCCCGGCATCGCCATCATGCTCGTCGTCTTCGCCTTCAACATGGTCGGCGACGGCCTGCGGGACGCCCTCGACCCTCGACTCCGCGGCCAGATTTAACGTATAATAACCCGCCTGAATACCTTCCTGTATATCGGGAGGCAGCCAATGCTGACAAAGACTAAATTCGCCAAGATAGTGGGTGACGGGAACATCTCGGTTGCCCCGGAGGAGCTCGACGCCCGCGGCGGAGACATCAGCTTCGTCAACCCGGTACGGCCGGCGGCCATCGTCCGGCCGCGCACGGCGGCGGAGGTCCAGCCGCTCGTCGCCCTCGCCAACAAGACCGGCACGCCGCTCGTCCCGGTAAGTTCCGGCCCGCCCCACTTCCGCGGCGACACCGTCCCGGCCACCGGCGGCGCCGTTATCGTCGACCTCTCCGGCCTGAAAAAGATCATCCGGGTGGACCGCTACCACCGCGTCGCCATGGTGGAGGCGGGCGTCACTTTTGACGAACTGGTGTCCGCGACGAAAAGGGAAGGCATCCGGCTCAACATGCCGCTCCTGCCTAAAAAGACGAAGTCCGTCGTGGCGAGCCTGCTGGAGCGCGAACCGGTGATGATGCCGAAGTACCAGTGGGACATGTCCGACCCGCTCGCCTGTCTGGGCCTCGTCTGGGGCACCGGCGACGAGTTCCGCACCGGCCAGGCCGCCGGGCCGGGCACGCTGGAGGAGCAATGGGCCGCCGGGGCCGTGCAGAAAGCGCCGTACGGTCCGGGACGCATCGCCTGGCACCGCCTCGTGCAGGGCGCCCAGGGGACCATGGCCATCGTCACCTGGGCCTCGCTCCGCTGCGAGCTGCTGCCGGAGAAGGAAGACCCGAACCTGGTGGGCTCGGCGTCCCTCGACAAGCTCCTGGAGCTGACGCGCTGGCTCATCCGGCGCCGTCTCGTCAACGAGTGCTTCATCCTCGACCGCTGCTCCCTGGCCGCCATGACCGCCCGGAGCCGGCCCGGTGACTACCGCAAGCGCCTGGCCGAGCTGCCGCCGTGGGTACTGTTCTTCACCATCGCCGGCTACGAGTATTTCCCGGAGGAGCGCGTGGCCTACCAGCGGCACGACATGCTGAAGCTGGTCCAGCAACTGGCTCTGGAGCCGGCCCAGGCCATCGGCAGCGTGGGCGCCGCCGACCTGCTCGCCCTCACCAAGGAGCCCTGCGACGACCCGCACTGGAAGCTCCGCTACCGCGGGGCGTGCGAGGACGTCTGCTTCCTGGCGGCGAACAAACAGCTCGATGGGCTTATCTGGGCGGCCAGTGACCTCGCCGAGGCGGCCGGCTACCCGACGAACGACCTGGGCGTCTACATCCAGCCGCTCGTCCAGGGCACGAGCAACCACTGCGAGATCAACCTTTTCTACGACCCGGACAACGCCGGGGAGGCCGCCCGCGTCAGGAGCCTGTCCTCCGCCATGACACGGGAGCTGATCAATCACGGGGCGTTCTTCTCGCGGCCGTACGGCCCGGACGCCGGATATATCATCAACCGGGACGCGGCCGCCGTCCGGGCGCTCCGCAAGATAAAACAGACGCTCGACCCCAACGCTATCCTGAACCCGGGCAAACTCGGTCTTTAAGGTCGGGGAGGTACACACAATGGCTCTAAGCAAAGAAGTCTACAAAGAGTTCGAGGCGGTAGTCGGGCCGGACTACATCTGCGACGATCCCGCCGTCATGCCGTCCTACTACAACATCAATTTCGGGGCAGTCACCCTCCCGGCCGGCACCGCGGAAGTCCAGGCCATCGTCAAGCTGTGCAACCGTCACAAGATCCCCTTCGGGCCGGTGTCCTCGGGCTGGGGCGGCATGTACCCGGAAGGCACCATCCTGCTCGACCTGCGGCGCATGAACCGCATCATCGAGATAAACGAAGAGAACATGTACGCCGTGGTGGAGCCCTACGTCATCAACGCCGAGCTCCAGGCGGAGCTGATGAAGCGCGGCCTGAACTGCAACATCAAGGGGGCCGGCTCCAACGGCTCGGCCATGCTCAAGGGCCACGGCCACATGGACCAGACCTGCGGCGGCGACGACCGCAACTACCTGGCGGTCGAGTGGGTCACGCCGGAAGGCGAGCTCATCCGCATCGGCTCGCTGGGGGCATCCAACGAGTGGTTCTGCGGCGACGGCCCCGGCCCATCCCTCCGCGCCCTGGTAAGCGGCACCGTCCCGCCCGGCCTCACCCCCGGCGTCATGACGAAGGCCGCGCAGAAGGTCTACCCCTGGCCCGGCCCCACGAAGTTCCCGGTAGCCGGACTTTCGCCGGAATACAACCTGTCCGAAATACCGCCGAACATGCTCGTCCGCTACTTCAGCTTCCCCTCGGCGGAAAAGCTCTACGAGGCGGAGCGCCGCATCGGCGAGGCCGAGATATCCTACGAGCTCATGGCCTTCAACATGGCCATGGTCTCCGCCAACATTACGTCGAGCAACGAGGAAGACATCGCCATGTTCGAGCAGCTGCGGCGGCTCGTGCAGGGGCCGGGGTTCCTCCTCCTCGTCATCGCCAACACGCCGGAGGAGTTCGCCTACGACCAGCTTGTGCTGAACGATATCCTGGAGAAAACGGAGGGCCGGTCCGTCAAGCCGGTGGAAGACCTGAAGATAGGTGGCAAGTTGCTCTGCCAGTGCATCCGGGTGAGCGCCTCCATCCGGGAGACGTTCCGCGTGGGCAGCACCGGCTGGGGCGGGTTCGCCGTCATGGGCCAGCGCGACCTTACCATGCGCTGGCTCGCCGAGGCGGGCCGCCGCAAGGCCGACGCCATCGAGAAAGGCCTCGCCATGGACGACGGCGCCGCCAACTTCGGCGGCTTCGGCTGGGGCGTGGAGCAGGGCCACCTCGGCAAGTCGGAGATATTCTACCGCCCCACCTCCGCCGAGGGCGCCGCCGAGGCCGCGGCGGAATGGCGCCGGCAGACCAATATGCTGGCGCTCGAAGGCTCCTACGCAATCCCGATGGGCCTGCCGCCGGACATCGTCAATCCCAAAATATCCAACTACATGGAATGGCAGGACCGCATCAACAGGCTCTTCGACCCCAATGGTATCATACCAGGTCCGGTGCGCCGCGGTTGATCGATACTCTTTCCCTGTACCCGCCTGGACAAGGTTCGCGCGCCCTGCTTTGCGCAAGGCGTGTCAGACACTTAGTGGAGGTGTGCCATGAGCATTACCCTGGAACAGCTTGCCGCCGAGGTAGCCCGGCTGGAACGGCAAGCCGCGGAAGGCCAGCGCGCCCGGGACGAGCTGGACATACAGAAGGTGCAGTCCTTCTATTCCCACTACTACCAGATAGGTCAACGCGGCGATGTGCCTTCCCTGTTCGCACAGCATACGCCGGGTGTGACGCTGGAGATAGAGGACAGCGGTGTCTATGAAGGGATCGAAGGGGTCACCCGCTTCTGGAACGACGTCTTCGGTGGCAACAGCCCGCTCGGGCCCGGCTGGCTGGCGGTCCACATGACCTGCAATCCCGTGATCGAAATCAACGGCGACGGCACCAAAGCGAAAGGAGTCTGGCATTCTCACGGCTTCTGCGCATTGAGAAACGTGCCGTTCATCTGCTCCGGCAAGTACGACATGGAGTATGTCAAAGAAGACGGACAGTGGAAGATATTGACCTTCAAATACCGGCAGATATTCATGTCGCCCTACCACCAGGGCTGGGTAGAAGCGCCTTCGGTCGGCAGCATCGCCGCCAACCCCCGGAGCAGTCCCGACCGGCCGACCACCTTCCACACGCCGTACGACCCGAGTAACGTGAATACCTACGAGCCTCCACCGCCACTCCCTTATAACGACTGAGGAACGCAACAGGTGTTGCCGGTCAGTGGAAACGAGTTAAAAAACTCTCCCGGGGTACCGGCGCTGACCTCATCGGTATAACGACCCGGCAGCTGCCCGCCGGACAGGTCTTCCAGGAGTGAGCCGGCCCCGATTAGCAGGCACGGATACCTCAGCCGCCTTGACTTAGCGTCCGACGGCCGTTTCGGCTGCGCCGGAATGATGGGAGCCAGGACGGATTGCTTCGCTGTGCTCGCAATGGCAGGTGGCGGCGGCGGCAGGCCGCCCCACCGTGTGATCCATAGACTGGTTCAAAGCCAGGGAAGGCGGTGCGTTCATAATACCCGCAACCGAAGAGGGCTTACCGAATTGGTATCCGCTGCCGATAATCCTTCTCCCGATCGAGCCGCTTTGTCTTCGGAGTCAGGGCCTCTTCTTAGATAGCAGAGCGTACAGGTCGGTCCGTTCCTCGGGCGGCGCCGTCTCGTGTTCTTTTTTTACGAGCCGGAGGTATTTTCTCGGCCCGCTGATACGCAAACTGATTTCAGAGCCGATGGTCACCCACGAGTACCTGGTTTACTCGGCTACACCGGAAATGGAGCGGCTGGCGGGTATAACCGGAGAGACCGTCCTCCTCTGCGTGAAGATAGGGTTGTACCACGCGTTTTTACACTCTATCCCCAGCTCTCACGAGTTCCGCATCGCCAACCAGACGAGCCGCATGGGCCCATTGCATAAAGGAGCTGGCGGAAAGGTGATGCTGGCGCAATTGGCGGAAGTGGAACTCCAGGAGGTCATCAAGCACATCGAGTTTGAGTTCAGCAATCCGTCAGAAAAAGAAGAGTTGCTGAAAGAGATTAGCAACATCCGGAAGCGTGGTTACGCGATCGATACCAATAGAAGAATTCAATATGCGACATTCATCGCGGCACCTGTCTATGGCTATGAGGCTCCGGTAGAAGTGAGTATCGCAGGACTGGAAGCGCGGATAAGCCCGAACAAAGATGCCTACATTGAACGCCTTCTCGAAACCACGGACCGGATATCACGGGCATTAATGGCAACAAACAGGCCGTGAAGATAAAGGACAGAGTACCGACAGAGAGGAGATCAGTTTCAGGTAATGACCGGTCAAGTAAAATAGTCAAGAATATCGGGGAATAAAGTACAGGGAGGAAACCAAATGGGAACGTCGAAATTCGAACGGTATATTCTTAGAGACCTGTGGCACAAGTCATACCCTACCGACTTCCACACCGAGGTTGTAAAACCGGTCATCAGTCTGAGGATGGCTGAAATGGCAGGGTCCACCTATTCTCCCTTCGCTTGGTCCTTTGTGCCGATAACGAAGGCTTTCTTGATGGCGCCGGAACCTCATGTCCATGAATGGGACGAGTTTCTCATGTTCGTCGGCGGAGATACCACCAACCTGCTTGACCTGGGGGGAGAAGTCGAATTTTCATTAGGTGATGATAAAGACGACATGGAAAAGTTCGTCTTTACAGCTCCCGCCCTCATTCATCTTACAAAAGGATTATGGCATTGTCCGCTTAACTTCAAGAGAGTGGACAATCCTGCCAAGCCCGTACTCTTTGCGAACCTGATGTTTACCACCGATTACACCAAGACAACAGCGAGTGACGTCAAGTAAAAAAATTCACGGCCTCCCCGGCAAGCAATAAAGGCCTCAGAATGAGGAGGCCAATTTGCATAAAAATTGTTAATCAACCGGACTGCGCTTAAATAAACGATTCGTCGTCGCAGGAGGCAACAATGGACCGTGAACAGTTTCTAGAATACGTGGACCACTTCAATAATCACCGATGGGACAAAGTCACCAGCTATTTCCGCCCGGATGTCGTCCTGGAATATCCGGACAGCTTTGGTGACCCCACATCAACCGCAAGGACGCTCCATGGCCCTCAGGAGTTCATCAATAATTACAAGGCCATTACCGCTAATGTCCGCGAAGTGCTCAACCTGGGCGCCTTCATGTCCGAGGGTAACCAGTTCTTCGTCGAACTGATCACCGAATTCCATGTATTCCGGGATGCGCCGGAAGGTTCCAGAGCCATCGGGAAAAAGGGCGAGGTCATTGTGATGAACCAGTGCGTGCTTTATGACACGGATGAGGAAGGCAAGTTCCAGCAAATCCGCATCTTTCATCACCGCTACCTCGACCCCGCCTCGATACAGCATTAAACTGCTTGATCTCAAACAGAAATCACCGGCCTATATCCTGCCAAATGGGTGGTGAGAGTGAGGCTTGCCGGTCACCATTGAAGTATTGAGCAAGAGGTGTTTTGCCGGCAGCGGTCAGGTTTGAGCCCACGGCCAAGTGCTACTCATTTCAGACCGGGCAGGCAATGGTGGAGACGGGGGAGGCTTGTTCTACGTTATGCCTACCAATTTCCTCTCTCCTGAAACAAAGGCAGGCGGTGGGAGTCGCATTCCTGTGACCAGCGAGCTACTGGAGTGTCATCAGGTAAGCAACTAAGTCGTTCAAGTCCGACTGGGACATCTGCCAGTGGGGCATGGGGTAATCGAGGGGACTGCCGCTGGGGTCGAGTCCCTCGGTGATGGCACGCTTCAGTGTCTCCACGGTATAGGGCGGATGCTGCATATCAGGATCAGGCCCGCTGAGCTCCGTCCAGGTAATGTTCGGGGCGTGGTAGCTCTGCATCATGATGTTGAAGGTACGACCGTGGCCGTCCGTCCCGTGGCAAGTGGCGCAGGTGATCGGCCCCTGCATCATCATGGTCGGTCCTTCGCTGTAGGTAATGGACGATCCGGAGCTGCTGAGAGCGTACAGAAAGATATTCCGGCCGTTGCTGACAGAGGCAACGGAGGTAGTAGTGATGGTACCACCGGGTATGGTCGTGGTGCCGCCGGGCATGGTCGTCGTGCCGCCGCCGCCCATCATGCCGCCGGGCGTCGTCGATGTGTAGGTGCCGGGCGAGGATGTACACCCGGCGAGGACGGCGGCGAGCAGGACGAGGATACCCGCCAGCCCGATGACGAGAGACGCCCTGTTTTTGCGTGGTGTGGTACGTTTGTTCATGTTTCTCATTGCGTATAAAGCGCGCTTCTTCAAGTTTCGGTAGCGGCAGTCGGCCCGTCCATCAGGGGCACCGGGGATAGGCCATCCTCCACGGCGGGCGGGCGGAAACGCATGATATATAGCGCGGCCATGCCGGCGAGGACGAACGCCCCGATGGCCACGAGCTGCGCTGGGATTGGATTTCCTGGTCGGTAGAGTATAGGGCGCGCGAATCGGGTTTTTGGGGTAACGTTCGGACCATATCCATATTTAGCATTTGTTGCGAAGCTTAAACGCAGGCCTCGACCCGCCTTGCGCATACTCGTTGACCTGTGTTTTGTTGCATGTCATTCGGATTTATTTCCACCCCATCTCTTCGAAAACCAACGTATTTTGACAAGCCGATACAACACGACCCCGAAAATCAAAATAGCTAGTTCCATTATACCAAAAGAGACGTATGAACGAGATGCAGTGGTTACAGGTGCTAATACTGCGAATTTCCCCGTTACACCATTTATGTCGACGAGATAGACTCCAGGTACGGCCTTCGTCACCGTAAACACCACCTGTTTTTCCTCTCCGCTACCCAGAACAAATTCGTTAGATTGTTCAGCCAGTCCATTTACCACGAGACTGAGAAGACACGTTCTTTCAGAGTCAGCCACGTTGGTGACCGAGAAGGAAACGGTCACTGATTGGTCCGGATTTACTGCATAAGGGGAGATTACCAGGTCGGAATATTTAAAGTCCGGCATTGCTGGTGATACCGCGGTTGGTTCCGGCTGAACTGCCGGAGGCGTTGTCGATTGTGTTGCATCCGGTTCTGCGGGGGTTGTCGGCGAAGGTTCAATAACCGTTGAAGCCGGAGGTTCCGTTACGACGGTAGGAGGAGGCAGCGAGCCGGTATCCGGGGTAGAAGGAGGAAACCATTCCGCCCCTCCGGGTGCTGTAGTTTCCGTCGAACTTGAATCTGCAAGCTGATAGTTGATGGTAAAGGAAACAGAATCGCCCTGAGCCGCGTTTTGTGAGAATCCGTTCTCGTGGAACTCCCAAATCCAGCTTAGGTTGACGGTTTCCCCCGGTCCCAACCCGGTAACTCTCAAGGATTTACCGCCAGAGATGCTGTTGACGAGGTAATTGAGACTAGCTGGTAAAGGTATGTTCGTGCTGATTTGCGGGCAGGAAATGTTGAACAGGAGATAATCGCCGAGAACAGCCCCATCGCCGGCGCTATCGTGGTTTTCCATATCGCTGAACCAGATAGTGACCGAGCCTTCCTGGCTGCCCACGTTGTGCAGCGTGACCGTCTCACTGCCGCTATCGCCCGGTTTAATGTTACCGATATGCCAGGCGGTAGACCCTGTTCCACCCAACTCAAGATCCAGGGCGTCCTGTGCATTGGCACCGCCCGGAAACGAGTTGACCAGGGTCAGCCACGACACGAACACCAGCATCGACGTCCGCATCCATCGTGCTGCCTTCTTTCGATCAATAATGATAAATACCAACCTCGCTTAGAATTGGAGTTGTCGAATTGTCTGAAGTGGACAGGGTCGCTCGCCACTGCATATACCTGCCGTCCGGCAATCCCACGGTGACCGGAGAGTTTGCACCGAAGGCAAGCCAATCCGGGCTTGTATCATTGGCAGTAAAAGCTGTATCGCCGGCCCTCGCTTCAAAAGTGACAGCGGTACCAGCCGGAAACGTTCCATCCCAGAAGAGGCCGTCCCACCTGGCACCGGAGATGCCGATGTCCAGCACCTGCGATGCCAGCGAGCCGGAATCCAGATAAAATCCGCCCTGCTGGCCCAGCATCACGTCCCCGGGGGAGGTTGCTGTATCAACTTCAATCGATACGCCGGCCTCGAAGTCTGTCTGGCTTGTCTGCGTCCAGACCGCCGAAGTCCACGCTTGAATATCATTGGATGTTGAAGTCTCTACGTCGACAAAGGACGCCCGGGTAAGACCGATGCCGCCGGAAAGCAGCACCACACTGACACAGGCAACTAATAACAGCCATTTACGGCGTGTCATCTAAACCAGATTCCTTATGCGTTGTCAGATCGTGTTTCTCTTTACAATGACCTGGTGTATGTTTCGCACCTCTTGCGCGATGATGAACAGGCCAGGCACAAAAAGACTCAGCAATATGCCGAGCGGGGTCCTTATAAACCGAATGAGGTAACCAACGTACGGGATATCCAGACAGACCTTACCCACCACTCGCGAAAAGGGCACGGACTCGGGGTCTGCTTCCTCGTTGGCATCACCTTTCGTGGTGAATCCCGATGAAGATCCCTGCGTTACCCCAACGACCCTGTGGGTTGTGAGCCGGTTCGTTATAGGTGCGTAAAAGGAAATAATGTCACCCGCTGCGATGGATGATGCCGATATCGGTTGGGTAATCACAACCGCTCCGGTAGAAAGGTCCGGCTCCATGGATCCTGACAGGACAACGTCCACGTGCCAGCCAAAATGGGGCGATATCACGGTGAGCAAAGCTATCACCATGAGCGAGAAAACCAGCATCAGACAAAAGGCGCTCACCGATTTTTTCAAGATTCACCCCTCCTCACCAGAAATGTGATGGCCCTGCTCCGCGGGACCGGTACGTCCTTTCATCGGCAGCAAGGCCATTTCACTCATCCTGCGCTCGAGCCAGCGCCGTAAAAACTAACTCATCTAGTCCGCTGCCCGCTGTTGCAGTTCGAACGTCAGGTCAAGCGTAACGCTATCCCCTTGAATCCTGTTGTCCACTGAAGTCGGTACCGACCAGACCAGTGTGATGTAGGTTGTGTTGCCGCTCGCCAAGCTCAGATTCAGAGGGTAATTGCCGGCGATGGTATTTATCGCTACAGGACTTGCGTTCGTTCCGAGGATATCGGTCTCTCCTGAATCCCAGGCGCTATTACCGTTCGTATCGATGAACATATGCGCGAGCAGGTTATCGCCTAATTGCGTGGTATCCGCGTGGGTAGGTTCGTCGACGAGTTCCGGATCGGTTGTGGTACCGATATCTTCTGTAACACTGGTGCTCTCCAGATCGAGGTAACCGTCCAACGTGCCGACGTTGTCAATAGTCCACGTCCCGTTGCCGCTGTCCCCGGGGGCAACGGCCGCGACCGTAAACTTCACCACGTTGGTATTGCCGCCGTCCAGATTCAAATCGAGAGTGCCGGCGGTAAAGGTGTTCCCGGTACTGGTCTCGGTATCGCTGAAGTACGCGTACACACCTCCTCCGATAAGTGCACACACCAGCACTATTGTCATTAGGCTCAATACGATAGTTTTCATTTTGTCCCTACCCCCAGGAATTCGGGGGATTTTTCACGCAGGCGTCTTACCCATCAATGTTAGATCCTGCATGTCCCGAATTATGGTCCTCACATTTTTCTTGAGCGCCAGGATAGTTTTCTTAATTTTATGTTAGGTTCCTGGAAATTGAGTGTATAATATCACGGTATTCGCTTGAGCGGTATCACCCATTTTCTATCGGATATACCTCTCAAATTTGCTTGGCGTAATTGATCGCGGGTCGGCCTGCGGCTTATTGCGTAACACGCTCCGCCGATTAGCCATCTTGCGATATCTCCTGCTGGTTTCGTTAACCTGCAGTATGGCACTCACAGAAAGTCCCAACAAAAAATTTATACTAATCCTGGTTTCGCGCGGGGTCATGGCAAGAGGGGGGTTGGCTGAATGAAAGACTGGACTTTTATCACCAACCACGGACTGGTGCTGCTGTATATCGCCCAATGCATCCAGTGCACGACCAGGGAGATAGCCGAATACCTGGGAATTACCGAGCGTACGGTTCACCGGGCCATCCTCGACCTGGAAAACGGAGGTTACATCACGCGGCAACGTACCGGGAAAGGGAACATCTATCAGATAGATAAAGACCAGCAGCTGAAAAACGGCCTGGTCAGCGAAGCGACGGTCGTCGACCTTCTGACGCTCCTCAACACGAAAAAGAAACACCTCAAATAACCCGAAGTAGTTCTCAACCGGGGTTATCGTAACGGAGGGACCCGCACCGTGAACGAGACCGCGACCACCCTGAAAGACATGCTTCCCTTCATCATCCCGCTCATCGTTGTCCAACTCACCTTTATTATCATCGCGGTCGTGGACCTAGCCCGCCGGGAGCGGGTGGCCGGGGGCAGCAAGCCAGCGTTCTACGAGTAGATGACCGGTCAAGGGTTCCTCGGCTTCGTCGGCCGGTGCCACGGGC
>CAZOMF010000046.1:0-13348 GCA_964580635.1 uncultured Dehalococcoidaceae bacterium | reverse complement strand
CGCCGGTACCCTGTCCCCGGCCCGCTCATCTCCATGACCGGCTAGTCACTATGGGTCCTTTTCAACGGGATCTCTTTGATGAAGACGTGCACCGCCAGCGCCACCACGCTCGCGATGAACCCGATGAAGATGACCCGCACGATGGCGGCGTTGAGCGCCTGGCGCAGCGCCAGAATGACCTGCTGGAACGCCTGGTCCGGGTTCGGTACGTAGGTTGCCAGCAGCTGCTTCAGCTGTGCCTGCCCCTGGCCGCTGACCAGGCCGTGCGGGTTCGTGGCGAGGGCCGTCAGCTGGGCGTTGGGGACCAGCGCGTGGACCTGGGCCGGGATATTGGCCAGAAAATCGGTGACGAATGTGTTGGTGAGCACCGTGCCCAGAATGGCCAGCCCGAACGCCCCGCCGATGAACCTCCAGAACGGCACCGCCGAGATAGCGGCCCCCATCTCCCGGCGGGACACCACGTTCTGGATGGCCGTGGAGTACAGGGGGAACGTTATCCCGAGGCCGAACCCGGCTATCACCATGGAGGCGACCGAGGTCAGGTACTTGGTATCGACCTCCAGGCGGGAAAGCCACCACATCCCGCCGGCCAGCACGATGATACCGGCGATACCCTGCCACTTGTAGTGGCCGCCGGCCCTGGTCAGCCCCTGGCCGGAGAGGAACGCCCCCGCCACGAGGCCCAGCATCATCGGGGTCAGGTAGCTCCCGCTGGCGGTGGCCGATTCGCCCTGCACGCCCTGGAACCAGAGCGGCACAAAAATGATGCCGGCGTACATGGCCACGCCGAGCAGGAACGTGGCCGCAACCGAGATGGCGATCACGCCGTTCCTGTACAGGTACAGCGGGATAATGGGTCTGGCGGCGTTCCGCTCCACGAGCACCAGCAGCGCGATCATCAGCAGCGCGAATCCCAGCATCCCCAGTATCTGGGGAGAAAGCCACGGATAGGTATCGCCCCCCCATGAAAGAGCGACCAGCAGCGGCACGATGGCCAGGACGACCAGCACGATCCCCGGGACGTCGATGCCCTTCCTGTCCTCGTCCGGACGTATCAGCGGCAGGTACCGGAGGAACAGCAGGATAACGATGACCCCTATCGGGATGTTGATGAAGAAGATCCACTCCCAGCTCAGGTAGTCGGTCAGAAACCCGCCCGCCAGCGGGCCGATGATGGACGAAAGACCGAAAATACCGCTGATGTAGCTCTGGTATTTTCCCCGCTCGGAAGGGGGATACAGGTCCCCGATGATGGTGAAGGCATTGGCGATCATTCCTCCGGCGCCCAGGCCCTGGATGCCCCGGAAGACGATGAGCTCGGTCATGTTTCTGCTGAAGCCGCAGAGGGCGGAACCTGTCACGAACACGACGATGCTCGCGATGTAGTACCACTTGCGGCCGTGAATATCGGTCAGTTTGCCGATGACCGGTATGGCCACCACCGTGCCGATGAGATAGGCAGTGGCGACGAAGGTGTACTCCTGGAAACCTCCGAGAGCGGATACGATGTCCGGCAGCGCCGTGGCGACGATGGTGACATCGAGCGTGCTCATGAAAATGGCGCCCAGCATGGTGCCGAATATGATCGACTTATGCCGGGGGGAAAGGTCGCTCAGCCGGGCCGGAATAGAAGGCTCGCTCGCGGACATCGCGCTTCTATTCACCGTCGTGGGACCGCGTCTTCAGCAGGCAGCATTTTCCCTCCCCGGACATCGAAGGCATGACCGTATGCGCCCGATGGCGCTTTCAATGTAGCAGGGAAGAAGAAAAATAGTTATAAAACCGCCGCTGAAAACGTTACAAAACTATGGCGTTTCAGGGTACGGGAACACTGCAAGCCCGGGGAAGAGTCCTCCTTCCGCGGGAACAATGCACCTGGAGCCGCGCCTTCGTACCGCCCGGCTACGGCTGTACTACTTTAGCGAGCGCAGCCGAGAACTGCTCTATCACCGTGCCGCCGTACTGCTCGATGTCACCCGCATCGCACAGCGCGGCTAGGTTGGGGTCGAGCGGGAAGCTGCCCAGCAGCGGCGCGCCGGCCGCCTCGGACATCTCCTTGCCCTGGCTCTTCCCGAACACCTCCAGCCGCTTTCCCGTCTCCGGCAGGGTCAGGTAGCTCATGTTCTCGACGACGCCCAAGATGGGCTTGTCCATTTGCCGGGCCATTTTGACCGCTTTCCTGACCACCATCTGGGTGAGGTCCTGGGGCGTGAAGACGATGACGACGCCGGACACCGGCAGGCTCTGGAGCACGGTGAGCGGGGCGTCGGCCGTGCCGGGCGGCAGGTCCACGATGAGGTAGTCCAGCTTCCCCCAGAAAACGTCCTCCCAGAACTGGGTGATCATCTTGGCGATGAGCGGACCACGCCAGATGACGGCGTCGTCCTCGCCCGGCAGGATCAGGTTGATGGACATGACCTCGATGCCGGACCGCGTCGGCACCGGCAGCAGGCCGTTCTCGCTCCCGGCGGGCCGGCCGGAGACCCCGAACATCTTGGGGATGCTGGGGCCGGTGATATCGGCATCCAGGATGCCGACCTCATGGCCGCCCCGCCGCATTGCGATCGCGGTGAGGGCGGTCACCAGCGACTTGCCGACGCCGCCCTTGCCGCTCATGATAGCGATGACCTGCTTCACCGTGTTCAGGTCCTTGGGAACGGCTTCGATGTAGTTCACCTTGATGTCCGATACGCCCTCAAAGTCCTTGGCCAGCCCGCCGATCTCGGCGGAGAGGACGTCCCGCAGGGCAGGGTTGAGGGCGGCCGCCGCCAGGGAAACGGTGGCAGTGCCGTCGTCCACGGTCACGCCGCGGAGCATGTTCATGTCCAGCGGACTCCGCAGCACGCCGGGCACGAGCACCTTGTCCAGGCGCTCTTCGATCTCTTGTGCGCTCGTCATGATGTCTCCTGTTCAGATTCTGTCAGTGGGCACACTCGTGGGTATCGTGGTCGCAGACGTTCTCGCCGGTGGCGAGGGCGCCCTTCAGGTAGCCGAGCACCACCTGCTCCGGGTCGTTCTCCGCCGCGCCGAGCACCACGTCGATGCCCCGCAGCTGGAACAGCTCGACAGCCCGCGGTCCCATGCCGCCGGCGATGACCACGTTCACGCCGCGGTCGGCCAGCCACCCGGGCAGCAGGCCGGGCTGGTGCTCCGGCGCCGGCTCGGCGTGCCAGTCGGCGATGGTCGTGCCGCCGTCCTCGACGTCGAAAAAGGCGAAACGTTCGCAGTGCCCAAAGTGGGGCGATAGCTGGTCTCCTTGGATGGGCAGGGCAACTCTCATGTCATTCCTCCTTGCAGGTCTCTTCTGATTTTATCACTTTATCACCAGTGTGTACCGGGACCGGCCGGTCGCGGCGTCACTCTCCAGCCGGACGGCCACGCGCTTCCCGTCGGAGAGGAGCCGCTCGGACTCCCGCCGCAGCGGCTCGAAGTCCGGTGAGGTGAGAAAACCCACGATAAGCTCGTAACGGCGTTTGATTTCCTCATCCTCGGACTCGTCGCGCAGCAGCTCGCGGAGGCAGAAGTTCAGCTCCGCCTCGCCGAGGCATTTCAGACACTTACCGGCTATTTCGTTCGTCGAATACTGCGGCTCGAGCTCGAAGGCTTCTCCAATTTCCATCTCAGTTCATCATCACGCAGACGTCGTGGACGACCTTCAGGTCGTGCTCCCGGCAGAAGGCAAGGGCCGCCTCGCTCTCCGAGCCCGGCTGGAGCCAGATGCGGTCGAGCCCCAGCCGGAGGCATTCTACGAGCGTCTTCTCAGCGACCGGCGGCGGTACCACGAAGTCCACGACGTCCGGCTTCTCCGGTACGGCGGTGAGGTCCGGATAGCAGGCCAGGCCCTCCACTTCGCTCAGGCGCGGGTTGACCGGAAAGACGGTGTAGCCGCGCCTTTTCAGGTCCTTCACGATCCGGTTGCCGTACTTCTCAGGGTTGTCCGTCGCGCCCACGACGGCGAATCTTTTTTGGGCCATGAACTCCTTTATTAGTTCCTGCATGGCTCTTCCTTGCCGGCGGCGAGCCGACCGGCCAGCACGTCCCACAGGTTTTCGATGTCCCGGGCGATGCCGTCACGCCGCGTTTTCACCACGGGCACGCCCCGGGCGATGGCTTGGGGGATGGCGTCGTCATAGGGCAGGCGTCCGACGACGGGTATGTCCTCGGTCCCGCACCAGTCCTCGATGCGCCGGCTGTTTTCCTCGCTGACGTCGTACTGGTTGATACAGACGGCGGCCGGCGCCCCGAAGTGACGGCATGCGCCCACCACCCGTTCCAGGTCGTGGATGCCGGAGAGGGTCGGCTCGGTGACGAGCAGGGCGAGGTCCGCGCCGGAGAGCGACGAGATCACCGGGCAGCCGATGCCCGGCGGCCCGTCCGATATAATGAGCTCGCTGCCTTCCCGCTCCGCCAGGGCGCGGGCGGCGTTCCGGACAGTGGTAACGAGCTTGCCGGAGTTCTCCTCGCCGATGCCGAGCCGCGCATGCACGAGCGGCCCGTAGACCGTGTCCGAGAGGTACCAGTGACCGGAGAGCCGCTCGGTCATGGTGATGGCGCCCTCCGGGCAGACCCGGGCGCAGAACCCGCAGCCCTCGCAGGCGAGCGGGTCCACGGTGAAATCGTGGATGGCGTCGAAGCGGCAATGCTCAACGCACAGGCCGCATCCGGTGCAGCGGGCGCGTTCGATGGCGGCCAGCTGACCGCTGGTGAACTCGTGCGTCTCCCGGACGGACGGCGCCAGCAGCAGGTGCAGGTCGGCCGCGTCCACGTCGCAATCGGCGAGGACCTTGTGCTTCGCCAGCGCAGCGAAGCTGCCGACCAGCGTCGTCTTGCCGGTGCCGCCCTTACCGCTGAGGACAACGAGTTCTTTCATCCACCTGGTCCCTTATCGTTTCCCAGAGCTCCGCGAACGGTCCCCGCCAGACCGGGGCACCCCCTGCCAGAGTAATGCCCCTCGCGTACCACCGGGCGATGTCCCGGTCCAGCGGGATGGTCAGCAGGAGGGGGACCTGCTGTTCCTTCAAATAATCGGCAATGATGGCGTCATCGCCGTGGGAGCGGTTGATGACGACGCCGCAGGGAATGCCGAGCTTGCGCACGGTCTCCACGGCCAACTCCAGGTCGTTCCGGCCGAAGGGCGTCGGCTCCGTGACGAGGATGCAGTAATCGCAGCCCCGGACCGCCTCCACCACCGGGCAGGACGTCCCCGGCGGCGCGTCGATGATGACGCTGGCGGCGCTCCCGGCCCGTGCCTTGACCGCGCGGATGACCGGGCTCGGCATTGCCTCGCCCACCGTGAGACGTCCGTGCACGAACGTTATCGCGCCGATCCCGCCCCACTCGACCGTTCCGCAGGCCCGGCCTTCTTCCCGTATGGCGTGCTCCGGACAGGCCCATGTACAGACGCCGCAACCGTGGCATAACTCCGGGAAGGTGAGGACGTGCTCGCCGAGCACGGCGACCGCGTGAAAGGCGCAGACCTTCGCGCACGTCCCGCAGCCGGTGCAGGCTGCCTCGTCCACCACCGGCACCGGGATGACGACGTCCTCGCGGCCATTCAGGTCCGGCTTCAGGAAGATGGCGGCGTTCGGTTCCTCGACGTCGCAATCCAAGAACGTGACCGGCTCCCGCTCCCCGACAGACAGCGCCAGACTCGTCGCGACGAGGGTCTTGCCGGTGCCTCCCTTGCCGCTGGCCACGGCTATTTTCATATCAGCTCCGTACCATGCGCGTGCCGCACTTCGGGCACGTTTCTTCGTAGCAGGGAACTCCCTGCCGGTGTGCAACCGTTTCGCCGCAGCTCGGGCAGCGGCATTCGCCGCCCGGTCCTGCGCCGGACCGGTTCCCCTGTTTCCGTCCGCCCCGCGGGGTATTCCCCGCCGGCGGTCCGGTCCCGTCTCCTCGTGGCATGGCATTACCTCCCAGTCAAGTCCCCGGAGCGCGGCCCCGGCCGCGGCCGCCGCCGCGCCCGCCACCCATCCCGGCATGCGCGCTGGCGTCCGGCCCGCTCACCGGCTGAAGGGTGCCGGTCGAATAGGCCGCCACGGCTTCCCGCACGCTGCCGGCGATGCTGGTGAACACCTTGATGCCGGCTGCCGCCAGGACGTCGAAGGCATTGGGGCCGCAGTGCCCGGTAAGCACGGCCGCCGGTTTACTGGCAGCCAGCTGCTGGGCGGCGGCGATGCCCGCCCCGCCCCCGGCGGCCGCGGCGCGGTTCGCCTCGGCTTCGACGGCTAGTGTCTCGGGGTCCACGTACACGAAATAAGCGCACCGCCCGAACCGCGGGTCCACCGCCGCGTCCAGGCCGGTCCCTGACGAGGTCACCGCAATCTTCATGGCACCACCTCCATTCACTTTTTTTCACGGAGACGCACGGTCTCCCGGATACCCTATCACCCGCAGTGCAGCGGCAGGGCTTTGCCGTTGGTTATCCGGTGCAGGTGCCCGCCGTGACACTCCGGGCACCGCCGCGCTTTTTCTTCCGCAGGGCTCCCCGGGATGGGCATCTTGAAGGTATGCCGGCATTCCTGGCACTCGTACTCCCACTCGTTTCCTTCGAAGATGTTCCACCCGGCACCCAGCGGCGCCCAGGCCGGGGCCTCGACGATGTCATCGGCCCCGCAGACCGGACACTCCATGCGCCCGTCTCCCGGTGCGATCCGGTCGAACAGGTGCCGGCATGTCCGGCATAAAAAACGCTTTTCTGCCTCCGGCATAATGCTGTACTTGCCCTGGTTTTATTCAGGCTTCCTTCTTTTCGAGCTCGCCGATGCGCTGCTCGACGGCATCAAGCTCGGCTCTCAGCGCGTCGGCCTGGCTTTTCAGCCCGCCGAGCTCGTCGAGACCGGTCCCGACAAACGCCGGTGCCCCGTAGGCAACACCGCGCTGGAGACCGGGAGCGGCGCAGCGGGGCAGCCCGCCCCGCCCGCGGCCGATGTACGGCCACGCCGGAGCACTGCCGCGAAATCCGAACCCTCGTCCCTGTCCGTAGGTCATGGTCCTGACTCCTTTCCTCTATTCACGCGAGCCGACCGGCACTGCGGTCTCCGTCCCCGGCGAGGCACAGGTGGGACAGAGCCGGTCGGCTTCGGTTACCAGCTTCTCGTGGGGAATATCCCACTCGTGGCCGCGGCGGCAGCGGTAGCGGGAAAAAGCGACCTCGAAGTTACCGCCGCCGATGCGGATGGCCTTGCCGTTCAGCAGGGCGTCCGCTACCTTTCGCCGGGCCGACGAGAGCACGCGCTGGAAGGTCGGCCGGGAGACGTTCATCTTCGCCGCCGCGGGCTCCTGGTCGAGGCCTTCGAGGTCCTTGAGCCTGATGGCCTCCGCTTCCTCCATGCTGAGCCGGGTCTCCTCGATATCCCGCATGGGAATACCGGCGGGCTTGAAAAAGGTTACCCCCGGGAGGTAGGCGATCTTCCGGCACTTGAATGGCCTCGGCATCTTGACATACCCCCGGACATATCGTATAGTGTAGTGAGCATATGCCCACTACAACTCGCATCATAGCACACCATCTTTATAGAGTCAATAGTATTCCACCCCGGGTACGCCGGCGCCATGCCGGGCGGCCGGGGGTGAAAGGCGAAGAATAAGGAGGTCCTACATGCATGCCACCATCCAGAAGCCCATCGACGAGATCCTGACATTCTTCCAGCCGGAAGAGCGGGTATTCGTGGTGGGCTGCGGCAACTGTGCCGCGAAAGCCCACTCCGGGGGAGCCCCCGAGACCGAGGAGATGGCCCGCCGCCTCAAGGACCACGGCATCAACGTCGCCGGCTGGGCCGCCACCGACAGCGGCGTCAGTCTCTGTAAGCTGTCCATCACCAGGAAGATGCTCATGGAGACCTGTAAGGAGGAAACCGACCAGGCGGATTCGTATCTTATCCTGGCCTGCGGGCAGGGTATCCACACCGTCATGGACGCCACCGACGGCGGCGTAGTCCATCCCGGAT
The DNA here is from genome assembly GCA_964580635.1 of uncultured Dehalococcoidaceae bacterium. GTDB lineage: Bacteria > Chloroflexota > Dehalococcoidia > Dehalococcoidales > RBG-16-60-22 > DAOUEG01. The sequence continues at coordinate 5,396 of CAZOMF010000046.1, read as the reverse complement.
GCGATACCATCTTCGGCGGCGAGACGATCAATGACAACCTGATCTCCGAGTATTGCTCGCTGTGCGGCGAGTGCATCGTGGAATATACCGGCGGTCTCTGCCCGGTCACGCTGTGCGCCAAGAGCCTGCTCAACGGCCCCTGCGGCGGCGCCAAGGACGGCAAGTGCGAGGTGGACCGCGACCGTGATTGTGGCTGGCAGCTTATCTACGACCGGCTCAAGGAGCTTGGCGCACTGGAGAAGATGAACATCTACCGGGACCCCAAGAACAACTCCCGCTGGAGCCGCCCGCGTGCCCTGGATGTCGGTGACGGCGAAACGACCTTCGCCTCGCTGGCCGGGAAAATCACCGTCCCCAACCGCGACTGAATGAACGTGGAATGAATCAGGAGAGTTAAGATAATGAGCAAATTGAAAGAATCTCTCAAGAGCGGCCGGTTCACGGTGACCGGCGAGATCGGCCCGCCGAAGGGCGTAAACCTGGACGCCTGCCTCAAGGAAGCGGAGCGGCTACGGGACCACGTCACCGCCGTCAACGTCACCGACCTCCAGAGCGCCGTGCTGCGGATAGGTTCGCTCGGGGTTGCCGCCCGGCTGGTGCAAAGGGACTTCGAGCCCGTCTACCAGCTGACCTGCCGCGACCGCAACCGGCTGGCCCTCCAGTCCGACCTGCTCAACGCCTGGGCGCTCGGCATCGAGAACGTGCTGTGCCTCACCGGGGACCATCCGTCCCTCGGCGACCATGCGGAAGCCAAGCCGGTCTATGACCTCGACTCTGTCCAGCTGCTGCGGGCGGCCGCGCTGCTGAACGAGGGCCGGGACCTGGCCGGTCACGAGCTGGATAGCGCCCCGGACTTCTTCCTCGGCGCCGTCGTCACCCCGGCGGCTGACCCGCTGGAACCGCAGGTCATCAAGATGAAAAAGAAGGTGGCGGCCGGGGCGCGGTTCTTCCAGACCCAGGCGGTCTACGAACCGGAGAAGTTCGCCGCGTTCATGGACCAGGTGCTGAGGCTGGACGTGCCCGTCATCGCCGGCATCGTCATTCTCAAGAGCGCCGCCATGGCCAAGTATATGAACGAGAACGTCGCCGGCATCCGCGTGCCGGACAGTCTCATCCAGGAACTGGAAAACACGCCCAAGGAAGACCGCCGCAAGAAGGCTGTGGAGATCACCGCCCGCCTCATCCGCCGCCTGAAACCGTTCTGCCAGGGCGTCCACCTCATGCCGATGGGCTGGGACGACCTGGTGCCCGACATTATGAAGGAAGCCGAGATCGGCAACGGAGTACAAGCCATGTAATCTTTCCCGGACAGGAGGAAAGTATGGGTGTTCAGGTAGGAAGACCTGCCCCGGAGTTCACCGCCGGCGCCTTCCACGAGGGCGCGTCGAAGGAGGTGAGCCTCTCGGACTACAAGGGCCGCTGGGTCATGCTCTGCTTCTACCCGGCGGACTTCACCTGCGTCTGACCGACCGAGCTCACGGCAGTTGCCGTGAAGTACCCGGAGTTCCAGGAGCTCGGCGTCAGCGTCATCGCCATCAGCGTGGACAGCAACTTCTCGCACAAGGTTTGGCAGGAGGTTGAGCTCTCCAGGATGGTGGAAGGCGGCATCCCGTATCCGATGGTGTCCGATACCGGCGGGAAGATCGGCACTTTGTACGGGACGTACGACGACGAAAAGGGCGTCGACGTCCGCGGCCGCTTTCTCATCGATCCGGACGGCATCGTCCAGGCGATGGAGGTGCTGACCCCGCCGGTCGGCCGGAATGTAAGCGAGGTGCTCCGCCAGCTCCGGGCCTTCCAGCACCACCAGAAGACCGGCGAGCTGATGCCGTCCGGCTGGCAGCCCGGCAAACCGGTGCTGCCCCCGGAAACGGAAACCCTGGCGCGGGCCGGCCACGTCTGGGAGGTCTGGAAGACCGATATGGCCTTTTAACCAGCCTCCGCAATCGCTCGGTACCTGGAGCGCTCCTCGAGGAGCGCTCCAGGTACCGGCATGATGTAAAGAGTACATCCGGTCGGGCAGGTCATTGCCCGGCTCGGACGGAGTTCATGTACCGAACGGCCCCCTTCGCCGGGCGATGGCCTGCATCCGTTTTGCCCCTCTCTTTAGTAACGGCGGCTTCTCGTGCGTCGATGAGGCAGCCGCTCTGTTCGTAGTAGCACTGGCCCTGCAATCCCCCAATGAAGTAAGACTATTTTTTAACTTTTTCAGAAGTGGCGCGGCAAGCCTACGGGAGCGCATTTTGATTTCCACTTCCACGCCTGTATAATACAAGTAACTCTGTCATTTTTATGATTGAAATGAGACGCTGGTTCGCACAATTTATATCGTTTCCCCATACTAGAAGGAGTTTAACGTTCTTTCGGGTCTCGGCCGTCCTGTTTCCGGCCCTGACCGCGCTCCTGCTCGACCGCCTGCGGGCCATCTATTTTCCCGGCATCAATCCGCTGGCCTGGAGCCTAGTGCTGTTCCTAGCGGTCGTTCTCGTCTCCCTACTGTTCATCCGGGTGGTCATTATCGTGGCCGATAACCTCCAGCAGGAGAACACCCGCCGCGTCCACGAGCTGGCCACCCTCAACGAGCTCTCGCAGACACTCGATATGTTCCATAACCTCACCGCTCTGCTGAAGCCGGCCATGGAAAAACTGCTCCAGGTCACCCGGTCCGATATCGCCGAGCTCTACCTGGCCAATGAGCAAAGCCACGAGCTGACCCATGCGCTGCACCTGGGTCCCATGGAGGACCTGTTCGCCGCAGAGGTAACGGAAAACCTACGCGACCGCCTGGTACGCGCCAACGCCCGGTTTAACGAACACGTGCTGGTCGGGGAAACGAACATACTCCCGGGCGGCCCGTTCCCGGCCGTGGAAAATTCCGGTGTCAGGTCGGCGGCCCTGATACCCCTGAAGTCGATGGGTGGGACGGTCGGGGTTATCGCCCTTTTCAGCCGGGGGAGAGACCACTATCGCGCCGGTGAATCGGGGCTCCTGCTGAACCTGGGGAGCCGCATCGCCCTGGCGATCGAAAAAGCCCGTCTCTATGAAAAGGTCCAGGCGGTGGCCGTTCTCGAAGAGAGGGAACGCATCTCCGCAGAGCTGCACGATGGCCTGGCCCAGGTCCTGGGCTACGTGATCACCAAGAGCCAGGCGACGAGGCAGCTGCTGCGTAAAATGACGGAAGCGAACGACTACCTCGTGGAGCTGGAAAACGTGGCCCAGGAAGTGTACACGGACACCCGTGAGGCCATCCTCGGATTGAGGACCGCCATCTCCGGCAACCGGAGCATGGTCTCCGCCATACGGGAGTACGCACTCCGTTTCAACCAGATGCACAACATCCGCACCGAGCTCGTTACCGGGGATGCGATCATTCCGTCGCTGCCCCCACAGGTGGAGCTCCAAGCGATCAGGATCGTCCAGGAAGCGCTGTCCAATATCAGGAAACACGCCAAGGCGACCCGGGCGAACATCAAAGTCAGCGCGGTCGAGGGTTCCGTGGTGATTGTCGTCGAGGACGACGGCAAGGGGTTCGATATGGAGAAGCACGAGCGACTCGATTGGACGAAGTTCGGTCTGCGCAACATGAAGGACCGGGCCGAAAGCATCAACGGGGTTCTGAGCATAGATTCCAGGCTGGACAAAGGCACGACCATCACCCTGAAGATACCCCTGAACCTGGTCCAGGACCCGGAAAAGAAAGGTGAAGAAATTGCGAGTACTGATCGCCGATGACCATGTCCTGGTGAGAAGCGGCATTTCCAGTCTCCTCAAGGCGAACGATATCGAGGTCGTGGGTGAGGCGAGCAATGGCATGGAGGCGCTCAAAATGACCCGCGCCCTGAAACCGGACATCGTGCTCATGGATATCAAGATGCCCGTCTGCGACGGTCTCCAGGCTACCCAGCTCATTAAAGCGGAGCTGCCGGAGACACGCATCGTAATCGTCACCGCTTTCGACGACAGCGACGACCTCTTCCAGGCCATGAAGAACGGCGCCGCAGGTTACGTGCTGAAAAACATGCAGGCCGAGGAGTTTGTCGGCCTGCTCACGAGCGTCATGAACGGCGATGTCGCGGTGTCGCCCTGGATAGCTTCCAAGATAGCCGCGGAGCTTTTCCGCAATCCCAAACGACTGGAAGGCGAACGCCCCGGCGACGAGCTCACGAGCCGGGAGGAGGAGGTCCTCAGCTTCGTGGCCAGCGGCGCCCGGAACCGGGAGATCGCCGCTTCCCTCCATATTTCGGACAATACCGTAAAGTACCACCTCCGCAATATCATGGAAAAACTCCAGGTCAGGAACCGGGCCCAGATGGCGGTATACGCCGCCAGACGAGGCATCGAGCCGGGACTTTTCAAGGAAGAGTCCTGAGTACCTTAGGGTGGCCGAAAGACCACCCTTTTCTATTGGCGCAAACCACCTCATCAACCGTTGTCGTCCCTCCGGTTTCACTCGATAATGTGTTCAGGGCCTTTTACCCGATCTAACCCAACACTTGAGCGGAAAGGAGTTTTGAATATGCATCACGTCCGGGCAAACCAGTTACTGGAAAGTAGCCGCCGGTACGCGGGAGGGAAGACCGGGAGCCGGATCGAACATCGCTATCACGACCGGGAACGGTTTCCGGCGGGAAGCGTGGGACGTCCTTTCTCGACCGCCGATGACGCCGCCGCTCCGGTCGTTCACCTGCCGCTTCGCGGTCCCGCGTGGATGCGGTACCCCTACATCGTGGGGTCGTACCGGGCCGGTAGCGATTGACGAACCGGCGCCGCCGGACGCCGTAGCACCCCGGATCGTGTGGGCGCCCGCTCCTTGAGACAAGTGAATACCCCGGCTTCCTGATGAAGCCGGGGTATTCGTTTTGTTCCTTCTATCGTGCGCCCGTCTGCTACGGCTGGGCGTTCGTCGTGACCGTGGCGTACATGACGTAGGGACTGCCGTTGAATTCGGCCCACCACAGTTGGATCCGGCCCGGCAACGTCCCGTAGTTCCAGCTGATCCAGTAGTGAGAACCCCGGGCCTGTCCGCTCTGGTACTGCACCGTGTTTCCGGCGCTCATATCGTACACCAGCCAGTAGTAGCTTCCCTGAGTCACCGGCAGGTCCAGGTTATCGATGGTTACCCAGCCGTTCTGCACGGCCACCGTGCCCGCGTCGAGCAGTAGCGTCCCCGGCATGCCGTGGCTGTCGCTGTAGACGCCCATTCTGACCTCTCCGGTGGGCGTGCTGTCGTCGACCAGCAGGTGCAGGGCCGTCAACGTCCCGCTCCCGGCGCCGTTCCGGAACCTCATGGCGTCCAGTTTATCGGCGGTCTGGTCCCAGGTGCGATCGCCTTCCTCCAATCCGAACGTTGCCGTCGAGGGGTCCTGACCCGTGACAACCGGCGTGGGGGTTGGCGT
>CAZOMF010000045.1:0-13455 GCA_964580635.1 uncultured Dehalococcoidaceae bacterium | reverse complement strand
TCGTCACCTCCTCCGCCAGCATCTGGGTGGAGACCGGCGACGAGGTGAAGGCCGGACAGCAGCTGACCGACGGCTCCGTCAACCCGCACGATATCCTGCGCATCCTCGGCAAGGACGCGGTGCAGCAGTACCTGGTGGACGAGGTCCAGAAGATCTACGGCTCCCAGGGCGTGACCATCAACGACAAGCACATCGAGGTCATCGTGCACCAGATGCTCACCAAGGTGCGCATCGATTCCGCCGGCGACACCGACCTGGTGCCGGACGAGCTCGTCGACAAGTACGTCTACGAAGACACCAACGCCAAGGTCCTCGCCGAGGGCGGCGAACCAGCCACGGCCCACACCGTGCTGCTCGGCATCACCCGCGCCTCGCTGAGCACCGAGAGCTGGCTGGCGGCCGCCTCCTTCCAGGAGACCACCCGCATCCTCACCGAGGCCTCGGCCAACGGCAAGGTGGACCACCTCGTCGGGCTCAAGGAGAACGTCATCATCGGCAAGCTCATCCCGGCCAGCTACCTCACCGAGGAGCAGGTCGAGGAGCTGGAGAAGGCCGCCCGCGAGGACACCGAGGCGATGCGCCTGCTGGCGAGCCTGTCCATGACGGACGGGCTGCCCGCCGAGGGCGACCTGCCCTTCGGCTTCGGGCCGGACATCACCGGCCGGGGCGAGAGCCTGCAGCCCGGCGGCGGCCACGAGGACGAGGAGTACCCGCTGACCGGCGACGACGCCGAGGCCATGCACACGCCGGAGGTCGACCTCGGCGATACCGAGGAGGAAAACGCCGACGTCACCACCGTCCCGGCGCACCACGCGCACCTGGACGAGCTCTACCCGCCGGACGAAGAACCCGGCGAGGACCGGCTGCCGCTCGACGAGGAGCCGGAGACCGCGGAAGAAGAATAACGGGCACACAAGCCTTCGTCAGCCAGGGGGTGCGGCCATAGCACGTATCGTATCCGGCAAGCAGAACACGGACGACGCGCCGCTCGATTACAGCCTGCGGCCCCGTACGCTGGCCGAGTTCCCCGGCCAGAACCGGACGAAGGAAAACCTGAAAATAGCCATCGAAGCGGCCAGGGGCCGGGGCGAGCCCATGGACCATGTCCTGTTCTACGGGCCCCCCGGCCTCGGCAAGACCTCCCTGGCCCACATCATCGCCGCCGAGGTGGGCGGCCACATCCGGGCCACCTCCGGCCCGGCCATCGAGCGCACCGGGGACCTGGCCGCCATCCTCACCAACCTCAAGCCGCACGACATCCTCTTCATCGACGAGATACACCGCCTCAACCGGACGGTGGAGGAGATCCTCTATCCCGCCCTAGAGGACTTCGCCATCGACCTCATCATCGGCAAGGGACCGGGCGCCAAGAACCTGCGGCTCAACCTGCCGCCGTTCACCCTCATCGGGGCCACCACCCGCTACGCCATGCTCAGCGCGCCCCTGCGGGACCGCTTCGGCTCCGTCTACCGGCTCGACTTCTACGACGAAGAGACGCTGACCATCATCGTGGAGCGGTCGGCGCGTATCCTCGGCGTCAGCGCCGAAGCGGACGGCCTGCGGGAGATCGCCCGGCGCGCCCGGGGCACGCCCCGCGTGGCCAACCGGCTGCTGAAGCGGGTGCGGGACTACGCGCAGGTCGTGGCGGACGGTGTCATCACGCAATCCGTGGCGAACGCGGCGCTCTCCAAGCTGGAGGTGGACGCCATCGGCCTCGACGAGACCGACCACAAGGTGCTGCGCACCATCATCGAGAAGTTCAACGGCGGGCCGGTGGGGCTGGATACCATCGCCGCCTCCATCAGCGAGGAGGCGGACACCATCACCGACGTCTACGAACCCTACCTCATGCAGCTCGGCTTCCTGGAGCGCACGCCGCGGGGCCGCGTGGCCACCCGCCGCGCCTACGACCACCTCGGCCTGCCTTTCAACAGCTCCCCGCAGCAGAAACTCATCTGAACGGCCTGCCGTTACTTCCTACTTCGAGTATTGCAGCACACGCAGGCGTTCCGGCAGACGCGGCGGGCGCAGGAACAGCAGCACCGCCCCGGCCGCGAAGAGCACCACGGTGAACGTGAGGAAGGCAATCGTGTAGCTGCCGGTAATGTCGTGTATCCAGCCGGCGAAGATGGGCGAGGCAAAGCCGATCGGCGCGTTGATGAACATGCCGATACCGATAATGGAGGCAAAGGCCTGCCGCCCGAAGTACCGTCCGCCTATTGCCAGGCGGATGGGCGTCACCGCGCCGTTGCCGAACCCGTACAGGATGAGCAGCACGTAGGCCGTGAACACCGCCGGATGGAGCAGGAACGCGCCGAGACCGACCCCCTGGATGAACACCGCGGCGGCGGCGGTGACCTGGAGCCGGTTCCTGGGAAAACGGTCCGCCAGGAACCCGGAGAAGAACCGGGACGGCACGGTGAAGAAGATCATCATGGAAAGCATGAGACCGGCTGTCGTCTCGGAGATGCCCATGTCCGTCAGGAACGGGATGACGTGGACGGTCAAGCCGCTGACGACGAACATCGAAGCGGCCCAGCCGAACTGTATGAGCCAGAAGCTGCGGGTATGGACCGCTTCCCGGAGGGTGAACTCCCGTTCCTCGAACTGCTCCGCGTAGCGTACGCCGGCTGCCAGCAGGTCGTCCTTATGGGCCTCTTCCGGCACGACGCCGTCCGGCAGCAGGCCGTAGTGTTCCGGGCGGCGCGGCTTGACGAATATCAGGGCCAGCGGGATACTCGCCAGCATGACGAACCCCCAGATGAGGCAGGTGGTCTGCCATCCCCGGCCGATGGTCAGCCAGGTCACGATGGGCACCACGGCTATCTGGCAGAGCCCGATGATGGCGAAGCGGATGCCGAAGGCGAGGCCGCGCCGGGCCACGAACCACTCGCTGAGGGACTTGTCGATGGCGATGGTGAGGCCGAGGTTCTGCCCCATCCCGACGAGCACGCCCCAGTATACGTAGTACTGCCACGCCTGGCCGGCGGTGCGCATGAGGAACAGCCCGGTCACCATGATGCTGACGCCGGTGATGATGACCCACCGGGTCCCGAAACGGTCCACCGCCCAGCCGATGACGGGGCCTTCGAAGCCGGCCTGGAGCCGCCCGATGCTGGACGCCAGCGAGGCGCCCGCCCGCGACAGGCTCAGGTCCTCCGCGAGGGGCTTGAAGAACACGGAGAGGCCCTGCTGCGCGAAGCCCTGGCCGGTCCCGGTCATGACGGCGGCCACCAGCACCATCCACCAGCCGGTGAAAAGATGAAACGAAGCTTTCCTTTTCTTAATCAAATCCGGTGATTCCCCGTGTGGCGAGGCAGTGGGACAGCAGCGCCGGGTATCACTGATTGTACACGGAACCGCGCCGCGTCTCAAGTTGGTGGGAAAACGCGCCCGCTACGGCCGCAGCGGCAGCGTGAAGGAAAAGGTGGAGCCCTGCCCGGGCGCCGAGGTCACCCGGATACGGCCGCCGTGGGCCTCGACGAGGCGCTTGCAGACCATGAGCCCGAGGCCGAGTCCGCGGCTGGTGCGGGAGGTCTCGGCGAGGCGTTCGAAGGGCTGGAACAGCTGTGATTGCTCTTCCGGAGTGATGCCCTTGCCGTGGTCGGTGACACTCACCAGCACCTCGCCGTCCTGCCGCCTCGCCGACACCCGTATCTCCGTACCCTCGGGGGAATACTTGGCGGCGTTGCTCATCAGGTTCCGCAGCACCTGGCGGACGCGGACGCGGTCGAGGTCGAGGAGCGGAAGCTCATCAGGAACATCGGTGACGATATTATAGCCTTCCAGATGCGCTTCTTCCGCCGTCACGATATCGCGTATCAGCTGACCGAGGTCCGTTTCCTCCACGGCCAACTGGAGGCGGCCGGCCTGGTGGCGTGACAGCTCCACCAGGTTGTCCAGTATCTGGGCCAGCTCGTCGGAGCTGTGCCGGGCGTCCTGCATCATCAGATCACGTTCCTCCGGCGTGATGTTCGGCAGGGACGCCACGTGGAGCGTGCCGTTGAGGACGGTCATCGGCGTGCGGAGCTCGTGAGAGACGAGGCCGATGAACTCGTCCTTGATATTTTCCACCTTCTTGTGCCCGGTGACATCCAGGCTGATGCCGAGCATCCGCACCGGGCGGCCGCCGACGTCGTACACCCCGTGGCCGAGCGAGTTGATCCAGCGCTCGCCGAGCTCCGGATGGCGGATGCGGAACTCAAGCTGGAAGTCCGTGTGATTTTCGATGGCCCGGTTGATGGCGGCGGTGACCTTTTCACGGTCTTCTTCCGCCACGTTATCGAACGAATTGTCCAGCGTCATGACCGCGTCCGGCGGGACGCCCCAGAGCCGGTACATCTCCGGTGACCACCAGGCGATCCCGGTCTCCAGGTCCCAGTCCCAGGCCCCGCTGGAGGAGGCGCGCAGCGCCCAGCGCATCCGCTCTTCGTTCTCGCGGAGACGGTCTTCGCTCTGCTTCAGGTTGCGGAAGAGCAGGTCGTACGGGTTTTGCAGGCTGGTCACGACGATCGCCTGATAGACCAGGTAGAAGGCCGCGATCTTGAGCAGGTGGCCGACCATGTTGGCGATGCCGTTGACGTCGGTATAGAGGGTGAACGACATCTCCGACGCGATAGTAATGATAAGGGCGGCGATGAGCAGCCGGACCACCCGGGGGCTGAAGTCCCGCCGGCGCCGGTAGAGGAGCCAGGCCGCCACCGCCAGTATAACGGAGATGACATATTCGCTGACGACTTTAAAGGTGGTCAAGCCGACCCCGTCCACGTAGGCGGCGGGGAAGATGTGCCAGGTGAACATCGTCCCCAGGAGCAGGGCGGTAACGACGGCATAGACCGCCGCCGCGGCGGTGGCGTTGAGACGGCGATTGATGAAGAACGGGGCGACAAGGAAGGTCAGCGCTTCCAGGTAGCGGGCGGCGATCCACACCTGGGTGGCCGGGTTAGCCCCGAAGTCCGGGAAGACGCCCATCCCCTTGTAGCTCAGCGTGTGGACGAAATCGAGCATGCCGATGAACACAAAGGCGATGCCGATGAAAAGGAAGTACCGGTTATCGAGGAAACGCCGCGAGTTCCAGGCGATGGCGAAGGTGGCGAAGGCGATGACGATGCTGAACCCTTCCGCCACCCAGTGGAAAAACAGGTAGTTGTGCTGGCTCAGGTTATAGAGGGCGACCACCAGGCCGGCACCCACCAGCACCGCCAGGGCGTACCTGACGGCCGGCCGGCGGAACCACGCCGGATACTCTTTATCTTCTGACGCAGACTGGCTCATGGGGCGTCGCCGCCTCGCTGTGACGGATTGAAAACACGTTCAGGGAAACTGTCCCATTGTAGCACATGGCATCAATCGGCGCATAATTTTGCGCCGTTTAGTATGCTACAATGAGATAAGAATACCACCGGGAGGCAACCATGTACAAGGTCAAGTCGTTCACCACCGAGATAAAGATATTCGAGACCCGCAAGGAGCTGGAGGCGCTGGACAAGCTCGTCAACGACTTCATCACCGCCAACAACGTGACCAAGCTGAAGTCCGTAAGCGACTGCTGCACGACGGACGACTCCGGCGCCACCATCGGCATCGTCCGGACCATCGCCTACCAGCAGGACTGAACCACCGGGCCGATACCGGTCGCAGTTCACCGTGATGCCATCTTCCGCAAGATATTTTTCATGATTAGTGTAAAATATACTTGACATTAAGTACTTTATACTTTACAATATGTCCGGTAGATAGAACACGACCGGGAGGTGGCAACATGGCACCCATGCAGAAACGGGCCTGGTGGGGACTGGCGCTGGGCGGGGCGTTCGCCGTCGCCTTCGCCGTGGTCTTCGCCGCCGCCGGGGGCATCGAGGAGTTCGACCGCAACACCACTTTCCGCCTCACCATCGATGTCCTCATGCTCGGCGCCCTCGTCGTGAACCTCGTGGTCATCAACATCCCCATCCGGAACCGGGAGCTGGCCGACGAGCGGGACATCGTCATCTTCGAACGCGCCCCGCGCGTCCAGTGGATGGCGGTCATCTTCACCCTCGTCGGCTGGACCATCGGCCTGACCGAGTACTACCATGCCACCCACCTCGTACCGAGTACCTGGCTCTACGTGGTCTTCATGTCGGTACTCATCATCAGCACGCTGGCCCAATCGCTCGGTATCCTCATCGGCTACCGAAGGATGGCGCGGTAGTCCGGCCAAGGAGAGAAGGCAGTACCATGTCAATCAGTCAAAAAACAGCCTGGATACAGCTGAGTATTTTTTCACTGCTTATCATCACCTGGGCCGTCCTCTTCGGTATCAACGGCACCGTCTTCTTCTGGCAGGACGAAACCGTAAAAGACGTTTTCTATTACACCTGCGCCGGAGCATTCGCCGTCGTCTTCGGCCTCAACCTCACCGTCGGTATCGCCACCCGCGGCCGTTCCGTCCTCAATGACGAGCGTGACCGGGCCGTGTTCCGTGGTGCGTCTTACTGGGCCGCCGGTATCACTCTGGTGCTGGTACTGGCCGCGCTCGTTGCCCTGACGATCGTCTACATGAACCGGGACAGCGCCACCGTATCGGTCTACTTCCCGCTCTTCATCGTCCTCGTCGCTTGTGCCGTCCTGATGCTGGTGCAGGCCCTGGCCTCCGTCATCATCTACGCGAGGGGCGTGCACCATGGCTAGTATCAGTAACGCCATCCGCCGGCTGCGGTTCGAGCATGGAGAGATGACCCAGGAAGACCTGGCGCGCCGGGCCGGCTGTACGCGGCAGACCATCATCGCCCTGGAGCAGGGCAAATACGTCCCGTCCCTCGAGCTGGCCTTCCGCATCGCGCGGGTGTTCGGCACCGGCATCGAGAACGTGTTCCAGTACGGGGGATAGAAGGAGGTCTCTCATGACCTACCGAACCTTTCAAATGTGGCGGCTCGGGACCGTTGCCGCCGTGGCCGCCGTCGCGGCCGCGGGGATCGTCATCGGCAACGTCTATGTTGTGCTGGCCGCCATCGCCATCGAGCTGGCGCTCCTCATCTTTCTCCGGCGCCGTCTCACCGAAGTCGTCGAGGACGAACGCACCTACGCCGTCAGCTACCGGGCGGCCCGCCTGACGGTCGCCGTCATCGGGGTCGGCTTGGCCCTCGTCGGCGCGGTGCTGCTGGCCGTGGCGAGACAGGACTTCTCGTCCACCGTGGCGCAGATCGGCTTCACGCTGGAGTTCAGTACCTGCGCCTTGCTCGTCGTCAACCAGTTCGCCTATTATTACTACAGCCGGAAGATGAGCGGCCGCTGATGAGCAACGTCCTTCTCCATATCTGCTGCGCCCACTGCGCGGCCTACCCCGTCGAGCACTGGCGGCGCGAGGGCTGCGAGGTGAGTGGCTACTGGTACAACCCCAACATCCACCCCTATACGGAGCACCAGCACCGCCTGGCGGCCGTGCGCGACCTGGCGGGGCGGACCGGGCTGGAGCTCATCGAGGCGGATGGCTACGACATGCCCGAGTGGTTCCGGCGGGTCGCCGGCCACGAGCAGGAACGCTGCCGTCACTGCTTCACCCTGCGGCTGGAGGCAGCGGCCCGGACGGCCCGAGAGCGCGGCTACGACGCCTTCACCTCCACCCTGCTCATCAGCCCTCACCAGGACCACGAGCTGCTGAAGGCCATCGGGGAGGAGGTAAGCGCGGCGGCCGGCGTGGACTTCCTCTACGCCGACCTGCGCAAGCGCTACTCGGACAGCCGCCACATCACCAAGCCGATGGACCTCTACCGGCAGCAGTACTGCGGCTGCCTCTTCAGCGAGTGGGAACGCTACCGGGAGGCGGGCCCCTGAGACCGGGCACGCAGGCCCGCCGCTGAGACGGGCGATGCCGTGTTCCGCCGCCGCACGTAGTAGCTGATGGCCAAAAAGACGGTCGCCCCGGCGGTGAGGGCATACATCCAGCGCACCCACGGCACCACCGTGTCCGTCCCGGCCGTGATACTGTGGAGCAGCACCAGCACGAACATCAGGATGGCACCGCCGTGCACGACGCGCCACAGCTTCCGCCCGACCCACCGCCGCGCCACGAACGTCAGCATTACGATAACGAAGGCGTACATCCCGAAGATGCCGATCGCCGTGGCAAGGGGACGGTACGGGAGATCGGCCGGCAGCAGGAGCTGGGCCACGTTGAAGCTGACATAGCTGTCCCCGAGCAGCGCGGCGATGTGGAGCCCCATGAAACCGAGGCCGAGCACGGCCAGAAACCGGTGCAGTTCCAGAAAGATGCGCCGGCGGCTGGCGCCCGCCCGGTTGGTGCGCATCCCGAGTCCGAAGGCGATGCTCAGGAAGAGTAAAATATAGCTGACGAGGCCGGCGGCCCGCGAAAGGTACCACCAGAAGTGGTTGACCGGCGGCGCGGCCGATGCCGCGGCCGGCTGGACGACAGGCAGCGCCGGCCAGTTGCCCGTAACCCGGGCGCTGATCTGGCCGTTTCCCGCCGTAGTGAAGGGGACATCGAGAGAGGTAAGGCCGGAGCTCCCCGTCAGACGGATATCTCCGTTGCCATTCTGGTCCATCGTCCCGGAGGCCGCGCCGGTGGCGAGCGGGTGCTCCGACACGCCGAGGGTGAAGCTGCCGCCGAGTTCATAGACGACGGTATCGCCGGACGAATTGCGCGCGCTGAGCGGGTTGAGGGCCATCTCCAGCAGCCAGCTGCTGCCGTCGCTGGCCGTCATCCTGAGCCGCAGCTGGCTCGCCTCTTCACCGCCGACCACGGTGCCCTGCCCGGTCATGGAGACGGTGGCGGTGGGCGCGGCGGCCGGCGGCGTATCGGCGAACGCGGCGCCCGCCCACAGGCCGAGTGCGGCGACCAAAGTGACCAATAGCAGAGCGACGCCGAGCAGGCGCCACCGGTTACGCGAAGGTGAAGCCATCGGTATACCTCACCTCTCCGTCGTCGAGGACGAGACAGACGGCCGCGCCAGGCCAGCCGCCGATGAACTCGAGCGCACTTTTCTCACCCAGAATGATCGCCGTCTTGGCGAGGACCTCGGCAGTCGCGGCGTCGTCCGCAAGGACGGTCGCCGCCGCCACGCCGGAACGGGCGGGATGGCCGGTACGCGGGTTGATGATATGGTGCGCTTCTCCGTTGCCGCACGGCCATCGCCGCTTCCGTGTCGAGGAGGTGCAGACGGCGCCCTCCGTCAGGCTCAGTACCGCCAAGTCGCGGTCGGCATCGAAGGGGTCGGCGATGCCGATGGTCCATGGCTCGCCGCTCGCCTGGGTCCCCCCGGCCACGATATCGCCGCCGGCATCGATGATGAAGCCCAGAAAATGACCGAGCGTTGCGGCGGCATGGTCGGCGGTCCATCCCTTGCCGATGCCGCCGAGGTCGATCGACCCGTGCCGCGGCAGGGTGATGCAGCGGCGGTCGTAGTCGAGCCGGACCTCACGCCAGGTGCGGCGCTTCACGAGTAACGGGGCGGTCTCCCGGCGGGGGGCAAGCGTTTCGAAGCTCCGGTCATAGCCGGCGGCGACCAGGCCGGGCAGCACCGCGGGGTCGAACCGGCCTCCCGTGCGGCGCGCGAAATTAACGGCGACCGCCACGAGGTCGTACAACTCGCGGGAGGCGGAAAAAGGCCGGCCGCCGCACCGGTTGAGGGCGGACAGCTCACTGTCCGGCTGGAAGCGGCTGAGGCGCGCTTCGGCGCAGCGGAATGTGCTCTCCACGGATTCGAGGGCCGCCGCGGCTTCGGCGGCGTCTTCCACGCGGGCGCAGACGACCGTGCTGATATCGGTATTCATGGCGCGGAATACCCGGGTGACTTCGGTGCCGGTCGTCATCAGGAGGCCCTCGTGCGGTAGCGCGGCGCCGAGTAGGCGGGCACCGAGTTCGTCGTTTGTGACGACCGGGTGAGGAAGTTATCGTTCTGGCTGAAGCTGGTATCCGTCACCGCGCTCGTGCTGCTCGATGTGCCGGGCACCGTTCCCGCGACCGCAGTCCAGATGCCCACGCTCACCAGCAGCGCCGCGATAACGGCGAAAAGACGTGTTGTCCAGGTCGTGCGTTTCATGGTCCTCCCTTGCCGGCCGTGCGCCCGGCCCATGGGGGTTCATTTCACGTTCAGGGTAGCATACCAGTTTTAATTATTTGTTAATTTTTGTTAGATTTTTGTAGGTTATCGATGACTTGAGTAATCAAGAAGCGAAAGCCGGCGGGATGACTCCCGCCGGCCTTGTTTATACCTGTTTCCTGCTGTCTCGCAGCTAGTTGCTTATACTGTAGACAATCTGGACCGTGGTGGTGATGTCCAGCTGGCCGGGGCTGATGGAGGTTTCCGGCGCCGGGGCGGCGGCATCGCTCGCGGCGAAGGAGCGGTAGATGGGCGTCGGGGTGGGGCTGCTCTCGTTGATGTAGGATATCTTGCCGAGCGTCACGCCGGAAACACTGGCGATCTGCTGGGCCTTCGCCTGAGCGGCCTGGATGGCCTGCTCGCGCGCCTGGTCCTGATACTGCGTGGGGTCGCTGACATCGAAGGCGATGTTGTTGATGCGGATAAGGTTGCCCGCGCCCGCCACGACGGCATCGACGATGTCACCGGTCTTGTCGATGGTGCGGATCTTGGCCGTGACCGTGTTGGTCACCTGGTAGCCGGTGATGTTCTGTTCCCCCGTGTTCGGGTCGTACTTGGTAAGCTGGTTGATGGTGTAGTACTGGGTCTGGATGTCCTTGTCCGCCACGCCCTGGGCCTTGAGGACGCTCATGACGCTGTCCATACCCTGGGAGACCTGTGACTGGGCGTCCTGGGCGTTGGCCGCCTGCGCCTGGACGCCGAGGGTCAGGATAGCGATGTCCGGCTCCGCCTGGACCTTGCCCTGGGCGCTGACCCAGATGCCCTGCTGCTGGTTGTCCAGATTGCCCTGGAGCTGGAGGGTTCCGTTGACCCCGCCGTCGCAGCCGGCGAGACCCACGATGCCGACGACGAGCGCCAGCCCGATAACGACAAGCCAAATCTTTTTCATATTGGTGCCTCCTTTTTATATGATAGATTGTCGTTCCACTTTATAGAACGCAAAACGACGGCGGGAAGTTAGCAGTGACGGGGACCTTTTTTCGGGAAGGCTAATGATCGAGACCGCTGAGCACCTGCCCGTAGCCGCTGGTCACGACTTCGAGAGCGTGCTCGAGGCCCTGCCGGGAGGCTTCCGGCGCGTTGGCGAGGGCGGCCTGGAGCTTCAGCGAAGCCTCGGCGGCCTGGGCGGCCACGGACGACTCCAGGGAAGAGCCCTCCGCCCAGCCGGCGGCCAGGTTGGCATCACCGGCGGCCCCGGACGGCGACTGGTTGAAGGTTATCGTGGCAGGCGGGGGCGGCGTGACCGTGATAGTGGTGGGTTCGGGTGAAGATGCGGGGGGCGGGGTAGCGGCGGCCATGGGCACCGTCGTAGCGGTGGTCGTTGTCGTGGCGGCGGTCGTCGTGGGAGCGGGGGCCCGCAGCGCGCCCTGGTCGCCCGTGGACGTCATCGTCTTGAAGGTCTCGCTGGACTCACTGCCGAGCACACCGGCCATGGCCACCAGCTGGCCGTCGAGGTGCTCGGTGGCCTTCGCGACGGCGGCGGCGTCGCCCTTGTCCGCCATGGCGATGATCTCGTCGACGCGCCGCTGCGCGAACTCGGCGTAGAGCTCGGCCTTGGCTTCGTCCGACCCGGCCACGTAGATGCGGAAGGACTCGGTCGCCAGCTTGACCGAATAGAAGAAATTGTCCGGCTGGGCGGTGTTGGCGGCCAGCACGGTGCCGGCGCCGGTGAAGATGACGATGGCCAGCACGGCCACGGCGCTGACCCACCAGTGCCGGAAGCTGAAAAAGCCGGGCGCCGCCTGCCTGACCGGGAGGTCGTGGAGGGCCTGCTGGAACTGGCGGGACGCCTCCTGCCGGAACTCCGTCCGCGGCGCGACGTCCGCGGCGTCCCGGGCCTCCAGGGCCGTTTCCAAGAGCGGGCGCAGCTCTTCCGCCCGGTCCGGGTAGCGTTCCAGGCAGGTCTCGACGCTCTCCCCGGAGAGGATGCTCTCCAGGCATTCGTCGAATATGGTATCGAATTCGTCCGGCTGTTTCATGGTATCGTATCGGTCGCCATCACCCGCCGCAGCGCCGCCACGGCGCTGTGCTGGAGCGCCTTTATCGCTCCTTCGCTCTTGCCCATCGACCGGGCGACCTCGGCGATGGAGAGCTGCCCGCCGAAGCGGAGGGAGATGACCTCCCGCTGGGACTCGGTGAGCTTCCGGGTGGCCAAAGCGAGCTCTTCCATGGTGAGTTTCGTCTCGGTGGTCTTTTCCGGGTCGTCCCCGCCGGGCGGGTCCGTATCGTCCAGGGTGACCGTGGGGCGCTTGGACTTCTTGCGGAAGTAGTCCACGATCTGGTTGTGGGCGATGCGGTAGAGCCAGGACGAGAACGGCATCCCCTTGTACCTGTACGAGCCGATTGACTGGACGGCGTTGAGGAAGACCTGCTGGGTAAGGTCCTCGGCTTCCATCCTGTCTCCGATCTTCACGGCGATGTACCGGTAGATCCGGTCGAAGTTCGCCTCATAAAGTTGAGTCAAAGCCACCGGGTCGCGCTCCTGGGCACGCCGTATGAGGCTTTCCTCACTCTGCACCTGACAACTCCATGCTGGCCGGGGCTGATAGCGGGTAACCCGGCCGGTGACCTCCGTTACCCTGTGCACCTAGAGTATTGACGAATGTACATTCCCGGTCTAGAATGGATTCCGTCAAGCGCCTCTAAATGCTATAACGAGTATACGGGAAAAAGGTTAGGTGGACAAGATGAAAACTTTAGAAGTTCTAGCTGAAGTTCTTGCCGGTAAGAGGATGAGCGATAGCAGTAAAAAGAACCATGAGGCGGTCTTTCATTCTCTCGCGGAGTTCTCCGATGAGTTCCCTACCCGCCCCGTCCAGGTCAACAAGTGGCTGGTGAGTCTGAAAGGTTATTCTGACCAGACGGTCCGGCTCTGGTTTACTATTTTACGTGGCGCCTGCGACTACATGGAGGGCAATTACGAGTTGCCTAATCCGTGTAAGAGTATCGAGCCCCCAAAGGTGAAAAAGAAAAAGCGACGATATTTCAAAGCTGATGAAATCGTTCGGATTCTTCAAGCCTGTCACAGTGAAATGGAAACCGCATTGATCATGACGCTGGTGGACAGTGGCTGCCGTATCGGTGGTTTAGCTAAACTCCGGCGAAAAGATATCGGAGACAATGGATTGAACCTCCATGAGAAGACAGGTGAACGGAAGTATCGGCTGGATGCCAGGTTGTGCCGTGTTTTACGAAGGATGGTTGAGAGCGATGATGACTTGGTGTTCGGTCATGGCTCCAAAGCATTGAGCATGCGTGTAATAAGAATCTGCCGGCGTGCCGGCCTTTCAGGGGAAAAGAGCTAGGGCCGCATACCTTCCGGCACAGTACCGCGTCTCTGGTTGCGGCTGAAAC
>CAZOMF010000044.1:0-13538 GCA_964580635.1 uncultured Dehalococcoidaceae bacterium | reverse complement strand
AACCCACGACACCCGGTTCCGAAGACCGGTGCTCTATCCACTGAGCTACAGGCGCACAAAGCTAATTCTAGGTCATTTCATATTGTGAAGCAAGAATTTGCAGCTAATTGCTGCTCACACGTTTCCGTGTAGGCGCTTTTTCGGTCCGGGGTATCGGAATGCTTTCATCAAACCGTTTCGCGGCGGCTTCCTGGAGTCCGGGGGCTACGTGGCCATACGTGTCCAGCGTAATCTGAATGCGAGAATGCCCAAGCCGTTCCTGGACAATCTTGGGATGTGTTCCTTGTTTCAGCATTGATGAGGCATGAGTATGCCGACAATCATGGAGCCGGATTCCCTACTTTTGGTCGGTACCGTTCTTGGGAGAAGGTCATTAGACATATTGACATTAAATGTATAAAAGGAAATAATAGGGTGAGTACGTAGCGAGGGGGAAGTAATGAATCACACAGAATCAAGTTTCCGGGGACTGAAGGATTTCAACATCTATTACCAGAGCTGGCTGCCGGAAGGCGACCCGAAAGCGGTCCTGCTGATCGCCCACGGTTTTGCCGAGCACAGCGGACGCTACGGCAACGTGGTCAACCATTTTGTGCCCAAGGGCTATGCCGTCTATGCTCTTGATCATCGCGGCCACGGCAGGTCGGACGGTGAGCGCGTCCATGTAGACGATTTTCATGACTATGTTGCAGACCTCAAAACGTTTTTTAATCAAGTACGCCGGGAAAATCCCGGAAAGAAGATTTTCCTCATCGGTCACAGCATGGGGTCGGTAATCAGTCTTGCTTATACTCTTGAATATCAGGATGAACTGGCCGGCCTGGTAACCTCCGGCGGCGGCATTCCGAAGGCGGGTGATCCGCCCATGCCGCCACGGCCAACCGGAGAACCCCTGCCCACTGCCATGCTCAGCCGAGACCCGGCTGTCATTGAAGCTTATGTCAATGACCCCCTGGTGTACCGCGGCCCGGTCCCTGACAATCATTCAATGGGAAGCATGATGAGAAAGTTGACCGGAGAGGTACAGAACATCAAATTGCCGGTACTGATCATGGCGGGAAACGGAGGGCCGGACGGTGCCCGCAGCCAGGTCTTGTTCCAGTACATAGGCTCCGAGGACAAGACCCTCAAACTCTATGACGGCCTGCTCCACGAAATTTTCAATGAGCCGGAATATCCCCGGGTCATGGCTGATATGGAGGAGTGGCTGGAGACTCGAATCTAAACATTCCGAATGCAGGATACATCCACCCGGGATTTCGGGGACAACACGTCGCCAACCCGGTATCAAGGAGGGAATTCATGAGAAAAGCGTTTATCTGCCCAACGAAGTATGTGCAGGGCGAAGATGAAATATTGAACCTGGGGTATTTCATCAAGACCTTTGGTTCCTCGGCCCTGTTGATCGCTCATCCCGATGATGTGAAGCGCGTCAAAGACAAACTGGACACTACCGCTGCCAGGTTCGGGGTTACCTTGGTTGAGGGCAAGTTCAATGGAGAGTGTTCCCGGCCGGAAATAAAGAGGTTGAAGGAAATCGCAGCGGAGAAAGACTGTGACTGTACCATCGGTCTCGGCGGTGGCAAGGCGATCGATACCGCGAAATGCGTTGCCCAGGGGGAAGCGCTGATCATTGTGCCGACCATCGCCGCCACAGACGCCCCGACGAGCCATTCCGCGGTCATTTACACTCCTGATGGAGCCTTTGAAGACTATGCCTACTTTAAACAAAGCCCGGGGGTCGTGCTGGTGGACACCACGGTAATAGCCAAGGCTCCAACTCGTTTTCTGGTATCCGGCATGGGGGATGCCTTGTCAACCTACTTTGAAGCCAGGGCGACGGTCAATTCTTGCTCCAATGTCAATGCAGGGCTGCCGTGCGGCTACCGGGAGGGCGCCTGCGGACCGGCTAAAGGTACCAATGCTGCGTTAGCTCTTGCCACGCTATGCTATCAGACACTGATCAAAGACGGTGCGAAAGCGAAGTTGGCCTGCGATCTCAACATGGTTACGCCAGCGCTGGAGAATATCATCGAAGCAAATATCCTGCTCTCCGGACTCGGATTTGAGAGTGGCGGACTGGCCGGCGCTCACGCTATCCATGATGGTTTGACACTGCTCGAAGGCACCCATAAATATTTCCACGGGGAAAAGGTGGCGTTTGGCACATTGGCTCAACTGGTATTGGAGAATGCCCCGTCAGAAGAGCTCCATGAGGTACTGGGTTTCTGTATGGAAATCGGCCTTCCGGTCTGTCTCGCAGACATAGGGGTCGATACCATCTCCGAAGAGGAACTTGCAGCCGTGGCCGAAAAATCGTGCATCGCTGAGGAGTCAGTCCATTCAATGCCCTTTCCTGTAACGGCCGCGAACGTAGCGTCGGCGATCATGGTAGCCGACAAAATTGGAAGGGATTATAAGAGCCGGAACGCGCGCTGATGAAAAAAATTATCAACAAACCGGAAACCATCGTGACTGAAATGTGTACCGGCATGGTACTGGCCTATCCCGAGCTTGAATTTATAAAAAAATACAAGATCGTCAAGAAGAAAAACATCAACGAGCACAAGGTCAGCTTGATCAGCGGCGGAGGCAGCGGCCATGAACCCGCTCACGCCGGTTTTGTCGGGAAAGGCATGCTTGATGCTGCGGTCTGCGGTGACGTATTCGCTTCACCGTCCCAGGTCCAGGTCTATCAGGCAATCAAAGCCACCGCGAGCCGGGCGGGAACCTTGCTGATCATCAAAAACTACAGCGGCGATATGATGAATTTCAAGAACGCCGCATACCTCGCGAAAGAAGACGGCCTTAAGGTCGATTATGTGAAAGTGGATGACGATATTGCCGTCAAGGATAGTCTCTACACCGTCGGACGCCGGGGGATTGCCGGTACCGTCTTCGTCCATAAGGTAGCGGGGGCTGCCGCTGACAAGGGAATGGCATTGGAAGAGGTCAAAGCTGTTGCGGAAAAGGCAATAGGTAACACCCGGAGCCTGGGTTTAGCGCTTACATCCTGCACGGTGCCGGCCAAGGGACGTCCTACCTTTGATTTAGACGAAACGCAAATAGAGTACGGCGTCGGAATTCACGGCGAACCCGGAATCAGACGTGAAGAAATAATAACGGCGGATGAATTATCCAGCAGAATGCTTGCCGCTTTACTGGAAGACCTGGGAATCGGAAACGGGGTCGGCGAGGAAATTGCCTTGCTGGTCAATGGTTTTGGAGGCACGCCGTTACAGGAATTGTACGTGCTGAACAATGCTGTAGTCCGTGAACTGGCTGAACGGGGCATAAAGATAAACCGCATATTCGTGGGGAACTACATGACGAGCCTGGACATGGCTGGTGCTTCGGTGTCCATCATGAAACTCGATAATGAGTTGAAGGAATTACTCTCTTCCGAATGTGACGCGCCGGCATTGAAGGTAAGCGGTCCGGTTGAAAGCGTCAAGTATCCCGACCTCGATAGCCACGGAGAAAAAACTCAACAGGCGTCTTTTACGGCAGCCACGGACGATTCGTATGCCGTGGTGGGTAACAACACTATTCATTTGAATACCATCATCTATATCGTGGACAAAATGGCCGAGACCATCATCGCCAACGAAGTGGCCTTTTGTGAACTCGATTCACATGCCGGTGACGGTGATTTCGGAATGAGTCTGGCCAATGGCTTCAAGCAGTTGAAGCGTGAGTGGGATGATATCGTCACCAATAAAGCCGGAGATATCGGAAGCTTTCTAGAGGCTTGTTCCCTGGTCATTATGGAATACTGCGGCGGAGCATCAGGCCCGATCTGGGGGTCAGCGTTTAGAGCAGCCGGCAGAAGCGCCGGCGCCAGGACGAGATTAAACGCCGGCGAATTTGCAGACATGATGCAGGCGGCAGTTAAGGGCATACAACTTACGGGTGAACGCTCCTTCGGGCGCGGCGCCGTGCCAGGGGATAAGACGCTCATAGATGCTCTGGTACCCTATGCCGATTCCTGGACGGCCAGCGCAGCCTCGGGCGATAGTCTGATATCGGCTTTCAAAAAGGCCGCCCAGGCGGCGGTGGCTGGCGCCAAGAGTACAGAACAGTTAGTAGCCAGAATGGGACGCGCCGGCAACGTCGGCGAAAGAAGTATCGGTTATCCAGATGCGGGGGCACATGCTCTCGGGGTGATTTTTACCAATATAGCAAATGCCTTGAGGCCCAGAAAGTGACCGTGCCGCACGATAGGAGTGGATACGTTTGGGCAATCGCCAAGGTCGGCGAAAGGAGCGTAAGCGCCGTCAGGTTTGAGATACCATACGTCACCCGTCTTTCAATCGTAGGCTCTTTCTTTTGATACGGAAATCCACGTGCTATTTTCGTTTCCGTCCCCTTTGCCTGCGTTTTGGTATTCAATCTGTTCCGCTGCGTCTTCATATCAGTTGTTCAATCAACTATCAAACCTGTCTAGCCTGATCACATAATATTGACAAAGGTACCATAGTGTTGTTTAGTAGTGCTTGGATATTGTCCTAAAACAATCCGCAAACGTGGGATATAAATACCAAATTCGCTGTATATGGAGCCAATGATGCCGAGTGACAAAAGAAATGCGACAAGGAAACAGATCATTGATGCCGCCTTTACTTGTTGCGCGAAATACGGTTATGCCAAGACCACGTTTGATGATATCGCCAAACAAGCGGGGATTTCGAGGGCTCTGATTTACACCTATTTTAAAAGCAAAGAGGAATTTTTCTTCACGATGGTTGCCGAAAAACACCTCTCTTATCGGCAACAATCCAAAGAAGTCCTCGACTCAAATCTCTCAACAAGCGAAAAACTACATAAAATTATTGATATCTGGATCATTGACCACCACCGCCTTTACACGATATCTCCATTTCCGAGAATTTGGCTTAACCAACTGAAAAGCATAGAAAAGAGCCATAAAATATTCAAAGAGAATTTCATCGCCTCCCTCGAACCTATACTGGGCCATGATTTGGCGGAGGTGGTGGTACAGTGCTACCGCGGGCTTGTGGACGATCGCCCGCCAGTCCCATTATTGGAAAAAAGAACCGAAATCCTCTTGCGCAGTTTAAAGATACCTGACGAGACTGATTAACCTGTACCTTATTTAACGCCTTCGCTATGAGACGGGCCTGTCATACGCAGCACTATATATTGTGATGTCCTGCGTTGGTTTGCTTGGAAACAACCACCACCACGTGTGGCATGGCCAACGATTGTTCCCCGGTATAACCGCCCATTTCCACCGGGACCCTCGATCCGTTCATCTGTCTAAAATTGTATATATTGACGTATATTGTCTAAAGTGTTATGATAGGCACGCGAAGTTTCAGCAAATTCACAAGCTACCGGCGACCGCGCCCGTTCAACCCGATGTTGACCGTATAAGGGTGTGCGTTGGGGTACCCTGTGTGAACTGATAGATTAACGACTCCAAGACGTATGTAACGGAAAAGAGGTTTGACTTGTGACTGAAAAAACCATCAATGAACAAGCTAGACAGACCAAGGTATGCTACGAGGCCGACGTTGTCGTCGTGGGCGGCGGACCGGGCGGCCACTCCGCCGCCATGGCAGCGGCCAGGAACGAGGCGAAAACCGTGCTTCTGGAGCGCTACGGCCACCTCGGAGGCATGGCCTCCGGCGGCATCGTCATCCAGATACCGCACATGAGCGACGGCGGCAAGGAACCCGTCATCGCCGGGTTGAATCTGGAGTGGTTGGAACGCCTCGATGCCATCCCCGGCGGCACCCTGCGCCCGCGGATGGAAGACGTCGGCTCCGACGACCCGGCGCTTATCAAAAAATGGTCGCGCTTCTTCGGCAACACTGTCAACGGCAAGGTCAAGCATACCGCTTGGGTGGACCCCGAACTTCTTAAGTGCGTGCTCAACGACATGGTGGAGGAAGCCGGCGTCAAGCTCTATCTCCACTCCTGGGGGACGGAAGCCATCGTGGAGGACGGCCAGGTCAAAGGCGTCATCTTCGAAAGCAAGTCCGGGCGGCAGGCAGTGCTCGGCAAGGTCATTATCGATGGCACCGGAGACGGCGACCTGTTGCCCTCCGCTGGCGCAGAGTATAACGGCAAGTGGGAAGAAACCAACCGCTCCACCATGCTGGCGCTTGTCTTCCGGCTCGGCAACTGCGATTACCAGGCCCTCTGTGATTTCCAGGCGGCCCACCCGGACCGTTGGCAGACACTCATGAAGGAAATGGCGGACGTAGCCGGCACCAGACTGCTGCCGCTACCGTCTCCGCGCAACGACGTCCTCTGGGTCAATAACTGGATACCCGGACTGGACTGCACCAACGTAGAAGACCTCACTACGCTGGAAGTGGAAATGCGTAAGATGATGCGCAAGGGCCACAAGTTCCTGAAAGACAACGTTCCTACCTTCGAAAACAGCTTCATTCTGGACACCGCCTCACAGACCGGCACCCGCGGCGCCCGCCGGCTCGTCGGTGAGTACTGCGTTGGCAAGGACGATTTCCTCAATAGCAAGAAATTCGATGACACCATCGCGGTTTTCCCGCGTTTCGGCCCCTCCGGCGATAACACCGTCAAGCACATGTACATTCCCTACCGGGCACTCGTACCGGTTAAAACGGAAGGGTTGCTCGTGGCGGGACGCAGCTTCGCTTCGGACGGGGCCGCCAACAATATGGCCAACCTCATCCCCCACTGCATCGCAATGGGTCAGGCTGCCGGCACCGCCGCGGCGCTGGCCGTGGACCAAGGCATCCGCCCCCGGGACGTAAACGTGACCCAACTTCAGAAGACCCTTCTGAAACAGCGCGCCGCTCTGCCCGGAGTGACCATAAAGGAACCGGCTAAATAGTACGAAGTGGATAAAATTATGCAAAGGGGGTGATTGATTTTTTCATCATTGACACTCGACCAGAAATATCCGGTTGACTCAGCGTTTAATGGAGGGAATATAATGCTAAAACGTACGCTCCTTTTCACGACCCTGACCCTTATTTTAGTCCTCAGCTCCGTTCTCGCCGGCTGCGGTTCCAGTGCGACGACGACTACCACGTCCCCAACCACCACGTCAGCCGTGACAACGACCGGCGCCACCACCACGACGACGTCGCCCACTGCCACGCCGACTTCGACCGTCCAGACCGGGGGCACCCTGACCATGATCTCGCCGAATGCTCCGACCAGTTTCGGCTACCCCGTCAAGGCCACCGGATTCGCTCCGATTTTCGCCATGCAACCCTGCCTTGAAAGTTTCATCGATGCCGATATCCATGGCAACATTCGCCCCGAACTGGCTACCTCATGGGAAATAGCACCGGATAAATCGTCGATTACCTTCCACCTCCGCCAGGGTGTTAAATTCCATGACGGCACCACCTTTGATGCTGCCGCCGCCAAGTGGAACCTCGACCTCTTCATGGCCCGGGGCACCGGCTCGCCGGCTGACTGGTCTTCCGTCGATGTCGTTGATCCCTACACCGTACGAGTCGGTCTGAAACAGTTCAAGAACACGCAGCTGACCAACTTTACGTACGGCATGGTTTCCCCTACCGCCGTGCAGCAGAACGGTGAAGATTGGGCGATTACCCATCCGGTCGGTACCGGCCCGTTCCAGATGACTGAATTCATTCCCAATACATCGATGACGTTCAATCGCTTCAATGACTACTGGGGCGATAAATCCCGGGTTGACAGCATCAAGTTCATCTACATCGTGGATGCAACAACCGCCTCCATGGCCTTTGAGGCCGGCGATGCCCTCGTTTGGGAAAGCGCTGACGCCCTCACCGCCTATAATATGCTGCAGACCGGCGACTATAAGGAAGAAACCCGGCGCGGCCCGTTAATGAACCTCGTCCCGGACAGTGCCAACCCCGATTCTCCGTTTGCCAAACTCGAGGTACGCGAAGCTATTGAGTACGCCATCGATCGCCAGGCGATTTGCGATAACCTCGGGTACGGCACTTGGGAAGCCGTCAACCAGCCGGATGCTCCGGAGCAGTTCGGTCATGTTGCCAACCTCCAGAATGCACGGCCGTACGATCCCGAGAAAGCCAAACAATTGCTGGCTGATGCAGGGTATCCCAACGGGTTCACCACCACCATCATCACCTCCTCGGCCTTCCCCCAGGACCCGCTGGTAGCCATCCAGGACTATTTCCAGGCGGTTGGCATCACGGTAACGCTGGATGTCGAGGCTCCTTCAGCCTGGGCTCAGACTCGTGCCAACGGCTGGGATAATGGCCTGTTCTACGTGACCCATGGCGCCACGGACTATAACTACTGCGCTTACTTGGAACGGTACTATACCCCCACCAGCACGTATGGGTACCCCGTACTTGCCTATCCGGACGGCTGGGTTGACCTGGTCAACAAGATGATGCTCTCCGCTGATCCTACAGAGTATCAGGCTATGGCCAAGCAACTCGTCCAGATGCATGTAGATAACGCCATGATGGTGCCGCTCTGGATTCGATCTGAAGTCTACCTCATGAGCAACAATGTTCATGATATGGGTGTAGGCACTCACGGCGACGGTTTCTCCTGGGATACCAATAAAGTCTGGATAAGCCACTAGGAGAAGTTTTAAGCCCACTGGCACAAAACGCGACAACACAGTGACAAATCGAAGGGAGGGGGCTGTGAGGACGATGAAAACCGGTTCGCTCATGGCCCCCTCCGACTGAACAACCACCAGAATAGTAAAGAGGGGCAATTCATTGGAGCACATACAGCAAGTAACCGTGGATATCAACGCTGGCAAAATAGCCGGTCTAAGAGAACACGGGTTGTTCGTGTTTCGAGGTATCCCCTACGCGGCGCCGCCCACCGGAGAACGACGTTGGGGCCCTCCTGAACCGTGCCCGCAATGGCAGGGAATCCTTGACGCCTTTACCTATGGGGCGGCCGCCCCACAAAACAAGCGCCCGGGAGGCGGCCTGCCGGGCTTCGATGATCCCTCGAACCAGGATGAGAATTGCCTCTTTCTGAATGTCTGGACGCCGGGCTTGGACGATGGACGACGCCCGGTCATGATCTGGATCCATGGCGGTGGTTTCACTATCGGCTCGGGATCAGCGCCCCTCTATGCGGGAGATTTACTGGCGGCTCGGGGCGATATCGTCTATGTATCGATCAACTTTCGGCTGGGTCTACTCGGCTACCTCAATCTCGATGAAGCTACCGATGGTGCGATACCATCCACTGGAAATGAAGGCTTGCTGGACCAGCTTGCCGCACTTGAATGGGTCCGTGATAATATCGTCTCATTCGGCGGGGATCCGGATAATGTGACCGTCTTCGGTGAATCCTCCGGTGCAATGAGTATCGGTTGCTTGCTCGCCATGCCGCAAGCCAAAGGGCTTTTTCACCGGGCTATCTTGGAAAGCGGCACCGGCCGAATGGCGCGGTCCCTGGAGATTTCACAACCGGTCGCCCGACGGTTCATCGAGCTCACCGGACTGCGCAACGATGATGCCGCCGGGCTGCGCGCACTCCCTTGGGCACGTCTGCTCGAGATCCAGCAGGAGCTTGGCGTTGCAGCCCCCGGGAACGTGACGCCCGTAGCGCCGGTGATTGACGGGCGAGTCTTGCCGGGTGTTCCCAACGAGGTCGCCAAATCCGGCGCCGCGGTGAAAATCCCGATTATTGTCGGCAACAACCGTGATGAAATGGGTATTTCTTTTCTCCGGTCGCCCGGGCTCCGGGACATGGACCCTGCCACCCTGCTTCGCTCCGTGCGGACGTTCGTCCCAGAGAAAGACGCACCCGGACTTATCGAGACCTATCGCCGTGTCCGAGCCGGGCGTGGTCAACCCATCTCTCCCGCCGAACTTTTCGGCGCCATCCGCACAGATGCCATGTTCAGGCTGCCGGCTATCGAGCTCGCTCAGGCTTATTACGAACATGGCCTGCCAGCTTTCAATTATCTCTTCACGCAGGAATCGCCCGCGGCTGGCGGGACGGTGGGAGCCTGCCATGCCATGGAGATCGGGTTCGTCTTCGGCAGGCTCGACCCGAATTTCTGTGGCGCCGGCCCGCAAGCGGAAAAGCTCTCTTCACAAATGCAAGACGCCTGGCTCACTTTCGCCAGGACCGGCAGCCCTTCGTGTGAGACCCTTGGAGAATGGCCTCCTTATTTTCCGGGCCGTAGAACCATGGTGCTGTCCGGGGACAGCCATGTGGAACCATCCGTGTATGAAGAGGAGCGGCAGGCCTGGCAGGATATTGACAAACATGGCATGATAGTCTGAACCGGGACAGGGAAACGGCCAAAGCAACGTATCCCGGTTGACCGGCGGCGGGCGAGATGTCTAAAAACAATTGAAGCGAGATTTGAAATAAATGGCGACATTCATTATCAGGAGAATTTTCCAGGCGCTCGTCGTGCTGGTGGTCATCATGCTCCTGGTATTTGTGGTCATTCGCCTTTTACCGGGAGATCCAATCCTCATCTACATGACACAGCAGGATATCCAGACACTTACCAACGATCAGTTGAATGCGGTCAAGGCCGAATTTGGTCTTGACAAGCCCCTTGTAGTCCAATTTGGCAACTGGTTCGAAGGCGTATTCCGCGGCGATTTCGGAGACTCTCTGTTTTATCATCAAAGTGTCACTTCACTTGTGGGACAAAGGCTCCAGGCGACCCTTACCCTCGGGCTTATCGCGTTTGTTCTCAGTCACCTCGTCGGTATCGTCTTCGGCACCATTTCGGCTTTAAGACGCAACAGTTGGCTGGATACATCGGTTACCGTGTTGGCGAACATTGGGATTACTATACCTGTTTTCTGGCTCGGCATCTTGCTTATTTATTTCTTCGGACTCAAACTGGGCTGGCTTCCCCGGTTCGGCTATACGCCTATCACCACCAATTTTGTAGATTTTCTGAAGCATGCCATTCTTCCTGTGGTATGCCTGGGCATCTTCGCGTTGGCTTCGATCACCCGGCAGACTCGGTCGAGTATTCTGGAGGTCATCCACCAGGACTACATTCGCACCGCCTGGGCCAAGGGCCTGCGCGAGCAGGTCATCGTGGTAAAACACGTGTTGAAGAACGGGCTGATACCCGTGATGACGCTTATGGGCATCGGACTGAGCCATATCCTGGGTGGCTCGGTGCTGATAGAAACCGTATTCAACATCCCCGGCATGGGGCGGCTGAGCGTGGAGGCCATCCAGAGCCAGGACTACGCGGTTATCCAGGCCATCGTGCTCTTCGTGGCGGTTACGGTGGTGGCTGTCAACCTCATCGTAGACGTAGCCTACGGGTGGCTTGACCCCAGAATAAGGTACAGTTGACCGGGAGTACGTATGACGCGACAAGAACCAGTCATCGCCACCCAAAATCTCTTGAAAGCACAGCCCCACACCAGCGAGCTGCGCCGTATCGTCCGGGTGATGTCCTCCCGGAAGATCGTCGTGGTGGGCGTCGTGATTATCGCCATCGTGGTGCTGGTGGCTCTCTTTGCCCCGCTGCTGGCGCCCTACAACCCGTATAAAACGGACCTGAGCGCCCACTTGGAAAATCCGAGCCTGGCGCACTGGCTTGGCACTGACTCACTCGGTCGCGACACACTGAGCCGACTTATCTACGGGTCTCGGACTTCATTGATGGTGGGCATCATCTCCATCTTTATCGCTGCCACGATAGGGATGGCCCTCGGCCTGCTGGCCGGTTATTACGGCGGCCCGTTGGGGGCGGTCATCATGAGACTAATCGATGCATTGATGGCCTTCCCCATTATCCTGCTGGCGCTCGTTATCGCGGCACTGCTGGGAGGCGGGTTGTTTAACGCGATCATTGCCATCGGCATCGGGCTGACGGCGGTATACGCCAGGCTGATGGCCGGCCAGGTGCTGGCACTCAAGGAGAACGATTACATCTTGGCCTCGCGGGGTATGGGGGCAACGGGACTGCGCATCATGCTACGGCATATATTCCCCAACTCCTTCCCCACCATGATCGTCCTGGTAACCATGCAAATGGGGGCTGCCATCCTGGCCGAGGCTGGATTAAGCTTCCTGGGCGTGGGTATCGCCCCACCCGGAGCTTCTTGGGGCTCCATGGTAAACGACGGATACAAATACCTGCTCTATAATCCGGCACTGTCGTTTGCGCCAGGGGTGGCCATCATGCTCGTCGTGTTCGCCTTCAACATGGTTGGCGACGGTCTCAGAGACGCCCTGGATCCGCGGTTGCGAGGTACTATTTAGTCTTGGAATATGAACGAAAACCCGCCGGTCGGTCGACGAGTGGGTTTCCTTTCGTGCACGCCCTCCTTTCGAGCCCAGGCCGTGTATCCGGTCAAGCGCGGTCTGGGCTCCTTCTGGAATAGTAACCTCATCCGAGCAATGGAGAAAGGAACAAGCCATGAAAGAACCGTATCCTCTTAAAATAGACGCTTACGCGCACATCGTGCCGCCGCGGTACGGGAAGGAGATCGAGAAGCTCTTCCCCGCCATCTACAACCAGCAGATAAAGCCGTGCCCGGTGCTCTACGACCTGGACGCCCGGTTCCGGGTCATGGACAAGTACGAGCCGCTGCGCCAGGTGCTGACGCTGGGGCGTATCCCCACCGAGCACCTCGCCGGGCCGGAGCAGGCGGCAGAGCTGGCCCGCATCGCCAACGACGAGATGGCCGAGCTGGTGAGTAAATACCGCGACCGGTTCTGCGGCGCGCTGGCGACCATCTCCATGACGGACATGGACGAGGCGCTCCGGGAGACGGACCGCTGTATCAAGGAGCTCCGCTTCAACGGGGTCTACATCCACACGCCGGTCGACGAGCGGCCGCTCGACGAGCCGGAGTTCCTGCCGCTGTTCCAAAAGATGGCGGAGTACGACCTGCCGGTGGTCATCCACCCCATGCGCAAGATCGACCATCCGGACTACCTAAGCGAGAAGGCATCCAAGTACATGATGTTCAGCCTGTTCGGCTGGCCCTACGACACAACCGCCGCCATGGCGCGGCTGGTGTTCAGCGGCATCATGGAACAGTACCCGGACCTCAAGGTGGTGGTGCACCACATGGGCGGCATGGTGCCGTTCTACGCGGAGCGCATCCGGCAGTTCGCGCAGCTGCATATCCTGCGCTACGGGAACGAGTCGTCGCTGAAGAAGGACCCGCTCGACTATTTCAAGCGGTTCTACGCGGACACGGCCATCTACGGCCACACGCCGGGCCTCATGTGCGGCTACGAGTTCTTCGGCGCGGACCACGTCCTCTTCGGGATAGATTTCCCGCTCGGGGACATCGAGAACGGGGACCGCAACTACCGGCAGACCATCAACGCCATCGAGGCCATGCCCATCTGCGACGGGGACAAGAAGAAAATCTACGAGGACAACGCCCGCCAGCTGATGCGCCTGCCGATCTAGGCAGGCCGGCGAGCCCGAACCGTTCCGATGCACGATAATGAACGGAAAACCGTTTCCCGGGAGGCCCACGTGGAACGGATGAACGGAGCCGAAGCGCTGGTCAAGGCGCTGATCAATACGAGGTGGAGGTCATCTTCATTCGAAAAGTTTGCATAAGACCGTG
>CAZOMF010000043.1:0-13820 GCA_964580635.1 uncultured Dehalococcoidaceae bacterium | reverse complement strand
GCCGTTCTACTTCCTCTCCCAGTACCGGAACATCCCCTGGCTGCGGAGCTTCATGCACGACCCGACCTGCCAGATACACCCGGACACGGCGGCCAAGTACGGCATCGAGGACGGCGATTGGGCCTGGATAGAGAGCCCACGCGGCAAGATAAAACAGCGGGTACGCTGCTTCCCCGGCATCCATCCCGGCGTGGTCATGGCGACCGCCAACTGCTTCTATCCGGAAGACCCGGGGCCGGACCACGGCCTGATGCGGTCCAACCCGAACGTGCTGACGAGCAACAACCACTTCGACCCGATGTACGGTTCGCCGGACCTGACGGCGCTGCTCTGCCGCGTCTCCAAGGCGCCGCCGGAAAAGGAACTCAAGCTGTAAGCGGCAACGAAAAGGCCGGGGTTAAAATCCCACCCCGCCTCCCTTTACGAAGGGAGGCGATGGAGCGGGCAAACCGCAGCGGTACGGCAAACCCGATCGATTGTCCCTCTTTCGCAAAGAGGGATAAAGGGAGTTTTAGTCCGAACGAAGGATGATATAAACCCGCTCATGGTGAGCCTGTCGAATCATGAGCATCCAAGCAAACGCTCGCCCTTCGACAGGCTCAGGGCGAGCGGCCATGAGATAATAAAAGGCCGGGGCTTTCGCCCCGGCCTTCGTGTTTCCACGGGTTGATGCGGCTACTCGAACACGATGATATTACGCAGGGCCTTGCCGGCCAGGACCTCGTCGATCGCCTCGTTGATCTGCTCGAGCGGGAAACGGTGGGTGATGAGCTCGTCCAGCTTGAGCTTGCCGGCCTGGTAGAGCGCCACCAGCTTGGGGATGTCATTCCTGAGATTGGTGCTGCCCATGTAGCAGCCGGTGACCGTCTTCTCCCAGCGGATGAGCGCGTCTGGGGCGATGGGGGCGCGGTCCGAGAACTTGGGCAGGCCGACCCAGACGGCGGTGCCGCTCGGGCCTATCATGTCCACGCTCTCGTTCATGCACTCGATGGCGCCGACGGTCACGAAGCAATAGTCCGCGCCGTAGCCACCGGTGAGCTTCTTGATCTCCTCGACGGCGTTCGACGTCTTCGAGTTGACGCCGTGGGTGGCGCCGAACTTCTTGGCCGCTTCCAGCTTGCCGTCAACGGTGTCCACGGCGATGACCGGGTAGGCGCCGCTGAGGGCCGCCCCCTGGATGGCGTTGAGACCGACACCGCCGCAGCCGATGACGACGCAGGCCTCGCCGATGCCGGGCTTGGCCCGCCAGACGACGGCGCCGAAGCCGGTGATGACGCCGCAGGCGAGCATGCAGGCGCTGTCCATCGGCATATCGTCCGGTATCTTCACGCACTGGGACTCGTGGATGATGGTCTCCTCCGCCCAGGAGCCGATGAGGATGGCCTGGGCCAGCGGGGTGCCGTCCTTGGTCGTGAAGGGGCTCTTGGCGGCGCGCGGCCACTGGGCCTCGCAGAGGTGAGGGCGGCCGGTGGTGCAGTACTTGCACTTGCCGCAGGAGATGAGGAGCGAGGCGACGATGTGGTCGCCGACCTTGACGTTGGTGACGCCCTCGCCGACCTCGGTCACGTAGCCGGCGGACTCGTGCCCGGCGACGAGCGGCGGCGGGAAGGGCAGCTCTCCCTTGATGATGTGGATGTCCGAGTGGCAGACGGCGGTGGCGGCCAGCTTGACCTTGACGTCGCCGGGGCCGGGCGGGGCGATATTGATGTCTTCGATGACGAGCGGTTTGGCGTACTCGTAGCAGACAGCGGCTTTCACGGATGACCTCCTTACGGGAAATTAGCTAGTACAGTTTAGTCAGCCGCCGGTGAATTGTCAACGGCTGCCGGACCGGCACTTGGCCGGGATTTATATCCGGTCCCACGGGGTGTCATCATTATCAAACCGGACTGCGGTGCCCGCCTCGAGGTCGATGATGTCCATGTAAAAATCAGGGGGCATATGATACAGCTGAAACCGTCTCGGAGTAACTTCGATTACCTGAAAAGGAACCTCCGGCTTCGCATAGAGCTTGAGGCTGTAGGCCACCGTTTCCGGCGGGAAATCATCTTCAAGACGTTTCGTCCAGACGGAAAGATATTCTTTGTTTCCTGGGTCCCCCGGGTGTCCGACCGGTCGAGCGGTCCCTTCTATCTGGAGGTTATCGATGACGATGGCTACCTTGGGATTTTCGGTGATCTGTTGGTATTTCCGGGTCGGGATACTGGTATTGAAATATAATTTGTTCCCGACGCATACCGGGTTCACCTGCCGGGCAGTAACAGCGTCACCGGCCGCCGTTGCCAGTACGCATTGTTTGGCCGCCCTCATTTGTGCGAAGGCCTTTTCTTTCATTTCCTGGAAATCGAGCGCTTTCGGGCTCATCTCTTCTTCTCCAATGATTGATTACTCACGGGAGAGCCGGGAATGATTCGACCATGCCAATTATATCCCCTAAATATAAATTGTCAATCGCTTTTATGAACTCAACTTCGGTTCTGTTTTTCAAGCTCGGTACTGACTTCACGGCCCCCATCTCCTGATGCGCCGGTACCACTGGTAGACCTTATAGAAACCGTAGCCGAACACCTCCAGGAAAAGCGTCGCCACGACACCGAACCCGAACCACGGCACCGCCGGGTGGGCCGCCATCAGGCCGGCCGTCATGATGAGGAACGCGATCACCGCGATGACGGCCAGCACGAACATGGCCAGCCTGAACTGTAGCTCGTTCATGAGATGAAACCTCCCGGCGGGGTACGCCAAGGGATTGTAGGCGCCTTCCAATGTTTATGTCAACCGCTTTGACAAACCGTTCGTCGCCTCCCTATCATGGAGCTACCAAGTACGTTCAGGGAGGACTGACCAATGGCCACAGGCAGGTATATGAATATCGTCGCGACGGACTGCAACGCGGACTGCGAGGACCGCTTCAACGAGTGGTACAACAACGTCCACATCCCCATGATGCTGAAGTATCCGGGCCTGAAGAAAGCGACCCGCTACAAGGTCATGGGCGACCCGGTCAACGGCGCCCGCTACGTCGGCGTGTACGAGTACGACACCCAGGAGAGCATGACCGGCATCTCGGACTCGGATGAGTTCAAGGCGGCCATCCAGGAGATGCAGGAGAGCTGGGCCGAGGGCGGCTTCGATATCAAGTGGATGGCTAACTTCGAGCCCATCCAGACCTGGGAAAAGTAGGAAAAGCAGTAGGAAACGTCCGCCGGAGGCGGAAATGGTCTTGCGCCCAGCCGGGGCAACCGGTACTATAGTACTACCGGAGTACTAACGGAGGCATGGCCGGCGACCCTACATCCAGCAACGCCGGGCATGGGTACGGGGTTTCATGACGGTACCGGCGCGCGCGCAAAGCTGGTGGGACTCATCGGCGACGTTCAAGCAGTGCACCGCGGAGAAAGTCGCCTTCATCGCATTGGCGGAGGCCGACCTGCTCATCACGGTGGTGGCGGTGTTCGCCGGCTTCACCGAGCTCAATCCGTTCGTGAAGTTCCTGCTGGCGGTACCGGCGCTGCTGGTGCTCATCAAGGGCATCCTGCCGGTGGTCATCGCCTGGGCCATCCCGGGGCGGCTGCTATGGCCGTCCATCGCGGCGCTCGGCGTCGTTTTCGCGCTGAATGTCAGGGAACTGATCGTCGCTCTCGTCCACTGAACGGGCCGGGTTCCTGGATGTATCATGCTGAGGGAGTTCGCCCCGCGTGAAGGGCCGGAGCAGCTCGTTTCCCGTTGCGGACGAAGTCCTTCGCCGTTGATTTTATCGGGATCCCGGCCTGACGCCCTGCCGGTGTTGAGCGCTAGTTCTCGGTGACCTTGGTAAGCGTGCTCTCCGTGGGGGCGAAGGCCCCCATCGTCTCCAGGTAGAGCCGTGCCGCGCTCACGCGCAGGTGCTTGGTGTTGTAGTCCGGGTCCGCCTTGAGCTTGCTGTACATGCTGTTAAGGTGGTGCTCGACGGTCTTGATATCGATGAACAGTGAGTTGGCGATGGCGGCGTTGGTGTAGCCCTGGGAGAGCAGGCTGAGTATCTCCAGCTCACGGGTGGTGAGCTGCTTGAGGAAGGGGTTCTCCGGCTTGCCGGCGAACATGAAGGAAGCCAGCGGCGGGTCCAGGATGACCTGGCCCTGGCTGACGGCGGTGATGGTCTGGCAGAGGTGGTCCATTTTATCGAGCGAGTGCTTGAGGAAGAGGGCCATGCCGCTGTCCCCGGAGAGGGCGAGGCGGCGGAGCAGCTCGATGTCCCGCGAGCTGTAATATATGATAAGTATGACGATGCCCATCCTCGGATGGGCATTTCGTATTCCTTCCAGCTCCCGGATGAGGTCCGTATCCAGTTTCTTGATGCTCAACATGAGCACGTCCGGGCGCAGGGAAGCCACGGAGTCCCCGATGGTGTCCAGGTTGACCGCGTCCACTACTCCGGCGATGGCGATGGTGGACCGCTCCGGCAGGAGGCGCTGGTACACCTCACGATAGATTTCCTGTTCCTCGACCACGAAGAGACTGACGGCTTCCCCTTTTAACTGCATAATACGGATTGCCTTTCTCTAGATTGTCTCGCGGACGGCCGGGTTCCTCCTCCGGCCACGCGTCCTCCTCGTGGTTGCGCCCGCGAGTGCGGTGTTCAAGCAACCATTACGATTGTAATGGCTGTTTATAAAGAGCAGGATTAATTTCCATAAAAATTCCGTAAATATTCCATTAATTATTCATAACGTTTTATGTCAGGTGGTCGGCGGACATACGCCTAGATTGTGCCACTCGTGTTCCGGCCCCACAATAGATGCTACCCCTCAAATGACCGGGGTGTGCCACCCGTTCCACCCCGGTAGCGTCCCTCAGACTAATTCAGGAGAATGCGCGGCCAACTTCGGGGATTGTCTCGTATCAGGCATAAACGCGCGGCGGTACATTGGTAGTATCCATGCCACGCAGGGGAGGCAACCGGTATGCGCAAACTGCTACATTCCATAATGAGACGCGAGGAAGGTATCACCGGCATCGAGACGGCCATCATCTTGATCGCCTTCGTCATCGTGGCGTCGGTCCTGGCCTACGTGGCCATCTCCGCCGGGCTTTTCTCCACGCAGAAAGCCAAGGAAGCCATCTATTCCGGCCTGGACGAAGCCAAGAGCACCATCGAGATAAAAGGCAACGTGTACGGCCGGATGGAGAACAGCGTCCTCACGGAGGTGTATTTCACCGTCGCCACCACCACCGGCGGGGACATGATAGATTTCACGCCTCCCGGCTCGGGGAACTCCTCCAACAAGGTCATCATCTCCTACTCGGACCAGTACCAGATGTTCCCCAGTGTCAACTGGACGATGACGAAACTCAACACCGCGGACCCGGACAACATGCTGGATACCAACGAGCTCTTCCTCATCACGGTGGACCTGAGCACCGTGAGTGCGAACGCCACCCCGGAGGAGAAGCCGGGTCCGTATCATACCTTCGACCTGGAGGTGAAGCCGCCCGTCGGCGCGGTATTGACCATCGAGCGGACCATCCCGGCCCGCGTGGACCAGATCATCAACCTTAATTAAGGAAACGCGGCGTGGAGTACGTATGAACACCTGGCTGATCCGAGAGCCCGCCCGAGCAGGTTTCTGCCTTTCCTTTCTGGCCGGCATGGCCGTGACGGCGGTATGCGCCACGCTGACCGTGCTGCCACGGCCGGCCGCTCCGCCGGCGGAGACCGCTCCCCGCCCGGCCGTTCCGGCTCCCGCGCCGGCCCCGCCCGGCAGTTTCCTGGTCAGCAGTCCTGAAGGAGGCCCCGTAACGCTATAACAACGTTCGTCCATCCTGATGACCGGTCGTCGTCCAGGGCGCTACCGGTACGAAACCGAGGTACGACGATAAAAGATAGCAGACGAAAACACGGAGGAGGTGATTACCTGTAAAAGAAAGCGCTGAAACGGTTAAACCCGGAAGACAAATCCCTCAACCAGACCAAGTCCCTACGAATACAGGAGGAACAATGTACAAGAAGTTCATTAACCGTGAGAAAGGTATTACCGGCCTCGAAACGGCAATCATCCTCATCGCCTTTGTCGTGGTCGCCGCGGTGTTTGCTTACACCGCCCTTTCGGCCGGCCTCTTCTCCACACAGAAAAGTCAGGAAGCCGTGTATTCCGGCCTCAGGGAAGCCCAGAGCACCCTTGAGCTCCGCGGCGGTGTTATTGCGACGTCCAACGATACCGGCGCCAATGGCACCGTCAGCACCATCAGTTTTACCGTGGCCAATGTGCTCGGCGGCCAGCCTATCGACTTCACCGAGCCGACCGATGCCAACAGCGACGGTGTTACCGACAACGGTTCATCCAACGTCGTGGTTATCAACTATACGGACGATGATCAGGCCATCGATAATCTCGCCTGGACCATTGCCAAGCTGGGGAACGCTGACAGTGATAGCCTGCTGGAAAACAATGAGCGCTTCGAAATCACCCTCACCAACCTGACCGGCGCCCTGACCACGGACCTGAGCGTGAAGAAGACGTTCAACCTCGAAGTCATCACCCCGGGCGGCGCGACACTCAACATCGAGCGCACTACCCCGCCCTGGATCGATCCTATCATGAACCTGCGGTAACCCAATCCTTTCCGGATGCAACTCACAGGAGGAAAAATGCTTAAGAAATTCATGAGCCAAAAAGGCATTACCGGCCTCGAGACGGCCATCATCCTCATTGCCTTCGTCGTCGTGGCGGCCGTGTTCGCCTATACGACCCTTTCCGCCGGCCTCTTCTCCACCCAGAAAAGCCAGGAGGCCGTCTATTCCGGGTTGAAGGAAGCCCAGAGCACCCTCGAACTCAAAGGCAACGTCATCGCCACTGCGAATGCCACGGGTGCCACCGGCACCGTGGGGCAGATCAGCTTCACCGTGGCCAACGTCCTCGGCGGCCAGCCCGTCGACTTCACCCCACCCACCGCTGATAACGCCACGGGTGTAGCCGCCACCGGCAGCTCCAACGTGGTCGTCATCAACTACGTCGACCAGTACCAGGCAGTGAATGACCTCTACTGGACCATCACCAAGATGGGTGACGCTGACAGTGACAACCTGCTTGAGAACAACGAGAAATTCAAGGTCACCATCGGCGGCGATACCGCCGGCTCCGGCGCGGGCAACCTCGTCGACGCCCTGACGACCCAGGCCCTCGGCCCCAACACCCAGTTCAGCCTGACCATCAGCACGCCGATCGGCGCCGTGCTCGAGGTCCAGCGCACCACCCCGCCCTGGATCGATACTATCATGAACCTGCGGTAACACACGAAAAAGGGGGGTGTTCGTTCGTCCGGGTGAGGGAGGCCTGAGCCGTCCCTCACCCGGACACCCATGGTGCCAGGGCGCCGTGCGTCTCCGGGCCTGCGGAGAAGAAAACGGACCATAGTCGTACCGTCCGTTCCCTGAATGAGAAGAGGAGGTCTTCGTGGACAAGGCCATTACCACCGCTCTTCTGATCATCGCCGGCGTTGTTTGCATGATCTTTGTCTTCAACAGCGTGTACCCGATGGTCAACCACTCCTCGCAGGCCATGACCAGCATGGCGGAGCAGGTCGATGAGCGGATGAAGAGCCGCATCAGCATCGTCCACGGGACCGCCAACACCACCCGGACGGAGGTATTCCTCTGGATAAAGAACGTCGGCACCCAGCGCATCACCAATATCGACGACTGCGACCTGTTCTTCGGACAGGAGACGGACTTCCAGCGCGTCCCCTACACCACGGAAGCCGGCGGCACCTATCCGCAGTGGACCTACCAGATAGAGAACGGGACGGAGTGGGGTACCAGCGTCACCGTCAAGATAACCATCACCTACAGCAGCGATCCGGGCTCCGGGACGTACTACGCCAAGTTCATCATCCCCAACGGTATCTCGGACGAGTACTACCTGAGTATGTGAGCGGTTGGTATGGAAACGGCTATCATATCGGTCATCTGCATAGGGCTCATCGTCTTCGGTGGTATGACGATGGCTCAGGGGTTCATGACCTCGGTGGACGCGAGCACGACCGGCCTCCAGCAGGCAGGCCAGCGCGACGAGGCCATCCTGCGGACGGAGATAACCCCGGAGGACGCCAACTGCACGCTGCTGTTCGGACCGGACCGCCTGCAAATAACGATCAAGAATACCGGGCAGACCAAGATATCGGACTTCGAGGACTGGGACATCATCGTCCAGTACTACGACAGCGGCGGCACCTACCACGTGGAGTGGCTGCCCTACACCGGGACGGCCGCCACCTACGAGTGGGAAGTCACCTGGATACACTTGAACGGTGGTCAGGAAGTGGTGGACCCGGGCGTACTCAATCCCGGCGAGGAAATGATGATAACGACCTACCTGTACCCCTCGGTGGGGTCGGGCACGACCAACCTGGCCGTCATCAGCACGCCGAGCGGGGTAACGGCCTCCACCTACTTCGGGCCGTAGCCATGAAAGGAACGAGGAGTTAAACGATGGCGACGCTGGTCGTCTCTCTGATATGCATCGCACTGGTCATCGTCGGCGGGATGATGCTCTCCCAGGGCATCCTCAGTTCCGCTGATACGGCGGCGGCCGGCATCAGCACTATCAGTACACGCGAGGCAGAGATCACGCGCACCGCGGTGACCGAGGTCAGCGTGGAGTCCGTGACGTTCGATGACGCCCTCCGGGTCCGCGTCCGCAACACCGGGCTCGACAAACTGGCGGACTACGCGCACTGGGACGTCATCGTCAGCTACACGGACGCCGCCGCGGCCTCCCACGTCGTCTGGCTCCCCTACACCGACGGGACACCCTCCGCCAACGAGTGGACCGTAGCCGATATCTGGCAGAACGGCCCCAACGAGTATTTTGACCCCGGCATCCTCAACCCCCAGGAGGACCTCATGATCTACGCGCCGCTCGACCCGGCGCCGGCCGCCTCCTCCGCCGCCGAGGTCACCGTCATTGCGGATAACGGCGCGGACACTTCCATGGACTTCACCGTGCCGTCTTCCGGGATGTTCGTGCCCCACTCGGAGAGCTTCGCCATCACCGGGACGGACTACTTCTACCTGCTGGGCGGCGTGCCGGCGGACGATGATAACATGACCGAGACGACCGGCAGCTTCAGCCGCCGCCAGACAGGCCGCTGGCTCCTCTACAATCAGGCGGACCCCTCGCAGGATGCCCGCCACTGCTTCACGCTCAACGGTCTCAGCACCATCCCGGCGTCCACCTGGACGGTCACCTACCGGGGGCGGGCCAACGGCAGCTGGTATGGCGGGAGCCAGGCCCAGCTCAACATGGACGTCGTCATCCGGCGGGCGGACGGTACCATACGGCAGACCATCGCCACGCGGGTGGCTGTCGCCAGTTTCACCAGCTTCAACAGCTGGCAGACACTCACCGCCACCTACAGTTTCCCCGGCTATACCGTGGTGGACCCGTCCGACATGCTGGAGATCGACTATTACGGCCAATCGACCGGGTTCGGCTCGTCCTCCTACAACAACAGCATCAGCCTGGACGTGGACGACAGCGCTCTCTCGGCCAACAATCTGACGAGGATCAACTACTGATAATGAACGTGCTCGATTCTATAAAGCGCATTAATCCCTTCGGCGGCGGCAAGCAGAAGTTCAGCTCGTCGCAGATGAGCTTCGATATGTACTACCAGCTCTCCTACATGGCCACCATCGCCGCCGCCGGGGTGCCGCGCGACCAGATCTTCCAGCACGCCGCCGAGCTCGAATGCTCCTCGGCGATCTATTTCAAGCGCGTCGAGCTTGCCCGTGAGCGGCTCAAGTACGACTACGCCCGGGCCTGCCGCGCCATCGGCGAGCCCGCCCAGAACGAGGAGGTCAAGGGCCTCCTGCTGCGGCTCTCCAGCTCCCTCATCTCCGGCGAGCCGGAGTCCGAGTTCCTCATCCGCGAGGCCAAGGCCCGCGCCGAGGACTACGAGAACGAGTACGGCCGCAGCCTGGAAGTCCTCAAGATGTGGACGGACGCCTACGTGTCCCTCATCCTGTCGGCGGTGCTGGTGGTGGTCATCGGCATCGTCTCCACGATGATCTGGCGTATCGAGACGACGCTCGTCATCGCCATGGCGTTCATCTCCGTGATGACGACGGCCATCGGCGTGTGGCTCATCTGGCTGGTGTCCCCCAAGGAGTCTACGAATTTAAAAATAGCCAGCTCGAGCGAGCAAAAGCTGGCCGCCCGGCTCTTCAAGATCATCCTGCCGGTAGCGGTGCTCATCGGCACGGTATTCCTGCTGTCGGGCCAGAACATCGGGTACGGTCTGCTCGCCGTGTCGGCGCTGAGCTTCCCCATCGGCTTCATCATGAACCGGGATAGCGGTAAGATAACCAGGCGAGATGCGGAGGTCGGCACCTTCCTGCGGTCGCTCGGCGGCGTCTGCAACGCCCTCGGCACCACCATCAACGCGGCACTGGGGCGCATTGACCTGGATTCCATCAATGTGTTGCGGACTTCGGTCAAGAACCTGCACACGCGCCTCACGGCTGGTATCCGCACCAAGCTCTCCTGGAAGCGCTTCGTTGACGAGACCGGCAGCGAGCTGGCCCGGCGCAGCGTCGGCATGTTCTATGACGCTATCGCGGTGGGCGGCTCGGCCGGCCAGGCGGGCCAGCAGGCTTCCGCCTACGCGGACCGCGTGGCCCTGCTGAGGGCCCGGCGGCGCACCGTGTCCGGCCCGTTCCGCTGGCTCTGCGTCACCATGCATACCGCGGTCGTCATTATCCTGGTGTTCATCACGGAGGTCATCACCGCCT
Organism: uncultured Dehalococcoidaceae bacterium; assembly: GCA_964580635.1. Taxonomy (GTDB): domain Bacteria; phylum Chloroflexota; class Dehalococcoidia; order Dehalococcoidales; family RBG-16-60-22; genus DAOUEG01. Next base: position 3,049 of record CAZOMF010000043.1, on the reverse strand, counting down.
TCGCCGGCATGGTCAACACCGCGCAGCAGACCCTGCCGAGCGTCGCCGGGGCGCCGTCCATGTCCTCGCTCACGAGCTTCAACCTGGACGGGCTCTCGATGATGCACAACATGGTCGTGCCGCTTGTGCTGGTGTATACCGTCGCCAACGCGCTCGTGCCGAGCCTGGCCGATGGCGGCAGCAAGTACAAGATCTTAAGCAACTTCGCCATCACCGGCGCTATCTCGGGCTTCGCCCTTATCGTCCTGCCGATGCTGGCCCACTCCCTGTTCGCGTCCGTCGCCCAGATGTGAGGAGACATTTCCATGCCGGAAGAAACGAACAATCTGGAAAGCACCATTAAAGAATTCGAAGAGGTCCGGGAAGAACTGAAGGAAATACTGATGGATATCAGGGTATTCCTCATGGAAGCCCTCACGCCTATTCCTAACGACCTCGAACGCGCCCGGCTCCGCGAGGAGCTGGATGCGGACGGGAGGTAACCGATGGCTGATAAAAAACTGGCCGCCCTCCAGGACGAGATAAAGCTGCTCAAGGGAGAGGTCAAGCAGTCCCTTGCCAGCGTGCGGGACTACCTCCTCAACATGGAGCTGCCCAGCGCGGAGATATCCACCATCCTCCAGGCCCTCGGCGCCGAGGGGGAGCAGCGGGTGACCATGCGGGGCAGCTTCGAGATGCCCACCAACCAGAAGCCGAAGGAAAGCTTGGCGGAGGTCGAGGAAGAAGCCCCGGAGGAACCGGCGGACACCTTCGCGGAGGAAGACCAGGCCGAACCGGACAATATCTTCACCACCGAGGAGGAGACCTATACCGACGAGGAAGAGTCCGACGACGCCTCCGTTGTCGAGGAAGAAGAGCCCGACGATGCGTCCCTCGTCGAGGAAGAAGAAGAGGTACCGCCGCCGGCCCCGAGGAACGCCGGGACCGGTTCCATGGCCGGCGACACCGAGGCCGATATCCTCCCCGACGAAGAACCGGAGCCCATCCCCGAGGAGGAAGAACCCCTCGAGGAGATCGATGAGACCGGGGAGACCGACGAAGAAATGGAACCCCTGCCCGGGAGCGGGCTCGATGATGATGAAGGAGAACCGCTGGCTATGGACAACTATCGTGGCGCTGAGAACGACATCCTCTCCGCCGTGCCCAAGGTGAACATGATGGCCAATCTCATCACCTGGGTCTCCCGGGCGATACGCGAAATCGGGCACGACCAGCTGCCGGTATTCCTCGAGGTGTACGGCGTCAGCGGGCACCTCTCACCGGAGATGAAGGACGTCATCCTCCACCTGGCCGAGCTCAGCGGCGACCAGCCGGAAGTGAACACCAACGCCGGCATCTGGAGTGAACAGATGCTCTCGCTCCACGGCATCCTCACCGGCGGCGAGACGCCGCTCCACCCGGTCATTCCCTCCTGGGGCGCGCCGGGTGATATCAGCGACCAGATAGCCGATGAGGAGATCATGGCCCCGGAGGAAGCGCCGGTCAAGCTCAAGCTGGTCTTCCCGGATGCCAACGGCGAGAGCCGTGAGTACAGTATCGACCTGGCCCCGGGCGCCCTCACCGACCCGGGGTCCAGGGACGTGACGGAGCGCTAGCTGCGATGAAAGCGAGGTAACCGGCCATGGCTGAGAAAAAGAAAGAGTCCATCGTCACCGGCGTCTCCGAGGTGGATGAGAAACTGGGCGGCGGCATTCCGCTCGGTTCGCTGTGTCTGGTGGAAGGCGATTCCGATGCCGGCAAGAGCGTGCTCTGCCAGCATCTCACCAACGGTACGCTCGTCGCCGGCCGCATCGCCGTGGCCTACTACACCACGGAGAACAACGTCCGCAGCCTGATCTCCCAGATGGACTCGCTGGCGCTGCCGGTGCAGGACCACTTCCTGGCGGACCGGCTGCGCGTCTTCCCCCTTGTCTTCCACAGCGGCATGCAGGGCGGCCAGAAACCGTTCCACGTGCTGACAGCCCACTTCGACCGCCTGCCGGTCGATTTCAAGCTCATCGTGGTGGACTCCATCACGCTGCTCGTGGCCCACAGCACGCCCATCGCCATCATCGATTTCTTCTCCCGCTGCAAGAGCCTGTGCGATGACGGCAAGACCATCATACTGGTGGCGCACTCCTACGCCTTCGAGGAAGACCTGCTCTCCCGGACCCGCTCCCTGTGCGATGCCCGCTTCCGGCTGCGGCTGGAACAGGTCGGCGACAGCATGGTCAAACTGCTCGAAGTACTCAAGGTGCGCGGCGCGGAGCGCCCCACCGGAGACGTCGTTTCCTTTGACATCGAACCGAATCTGGGGATGCGTATCATCCCGTTAGCGAAGGCGAGAGTATAGGTGCCGGCATGGCCCTGCAATTGCCCTTTCAGATTATACCGTGTCCCGGCGACTGCGGTAAGGAGTGCGGGACGGCCACCGATCGTTGCCCCATTTTCAACGATCTGGAGCCGGAGGTCCAGGAGGTATGCAAGGAGTACCCGCACCTGCTGCAGTACCTGCGTATGCTCCCGGAGCACGGCGTGGCCATACCCGCCTACTACGCCAAGATCACTCGCGCGCTGAAAGGCGTCAAGGACCCCAATCTCATCTATCCGGTCGGGGGCGGAGTGTTCATTCACGTCCTGGCCAATCCGGCCGATATTCGTGACTACTACTTGGCTATCGAGCCGAGCTTTATCGATGCCCAGAACGAGCTGCTCGACAGCGTCGAGAACCGTCTGGCGGATTTCGTCGAGGAGCTCGAGGGCGTCGAGGAAGCCGGGAAGCGGTTCGAGATCATCATGAACATCGTGGACCGCGTCGTCAATATTACCAGCGAAAGCAAAGTGCACAAACCCGCCGCCAAACAAACCCCTCCCGAGGCCGCCGGTAACGACGCCGCGGCGTCCGCCGAGGGTGAAAGCAAGAAGGGCGAAAAACCCAAAAAAGCAGCGAAACCGAAGAAGGAAAAGAAGCCGCTCTTCAAGTTCGGCGGCGGCGACGGCGGCAAGATAGACATCACCAAGTTCCAGTACACCGCCCTCCGCTACCTGCTGCGGCGCAAGCTGGAAGGCA